>JANNGN010000147.1:0-2229 GCA_031403895.1 Rubrivivax sp.
GCCCGGTCTTCGCCCCAGACGATGAGCTTGGCGATCATCGAGTCGTAATGCGGGCTGATGGCGTCGCCTTCACGCACGCCGCTGTCCACGCGCGGCAACTCGTCGTGGCGCTCGAATTCCACATGCACCGGCCAGCGCGCCACAAACAGCGTGCCGGTGGCGGGCAGGAAGTTGGCGTCGGGGTTTTCGGCGCAGATGCGGGCTTCGATGGCGTGGCCGCGCATCGTCAATTGCTCTTGTTTCAAGGGCAAGGGCTGGCCGCTGGCGACACGCAGCTGCCATTCGACCAGGTCGAGTCCCGTGATGGCTTCGGTCACCGGGTGCTCGACCTGCAGCCGCGTGTTCATCTCCATGAAATAGAAGCGCAGGTCGCCGTCATCGCTGGGCTCCGCGATGAACTCCACCGTGCCCGCGCCCACGTAGCCGACGGCCTTTGCAGCCGCCACCGCAGCGGCGCCCATCTCGGCGCGCCGCGCCGCGCTCATGCCCGGCGCGGGCGCTTCTTCCAGCACCTTCTGGTGGCGCCGTTGCACCGAACAGTCGCGTTCGAAGAGATAGATGCAGTGGCCCTGGTTGTCGCCGAAGACCTGGATTTCGATGTGCCGCGGGCGCGTGACATAACGTTCCACCAGCACGCGGTCGTCGCCGAAGCTGGCTTTCGCTTCGCGCTGGCAGGACGCGAGTGCGGCGATGAAGTCTTCGGCCTTGTCCACGCGCCGCATGCCCTTGCCGCCGCCGCCGGCGCTGGCCTTGATGAGCACCGGGTAGCCGATGCGCAGCGCCTGCTCGGCCAGGAAGGCGGGGTCGTTGTTGCTGCCGTGGTAGCCCGGCACCAGCGGCACGCCGGCCTTTTCCATCAGCGTCTTGGCGGCACTCTTGCTGCCCATGGCAGCGATTGCGCTGGCCGGCGGGCCGATGAAGACCAGGCCTGCATCGGCGCAGGCGCGCGCGAACTCCTCGTTCTCGCTCAGGAAGCCGTAGCCGGGGTGGATGGCCTGCGCGCCGGTGGCTTGTGCCGCCGCGATGATGCGCTGCCACTGCAGGTAGCTTTCGCGCGGCGCATTGCCGCCCACATGCACCGATTCGTCGCAGGCGCGCACGTGGCGCGCATCGGCGTCGGCGTCGGAATAGATGGCCACCGTGCGCACGCCCAGGCGCTTGGCGGTGGCTGCAACGCGGCAGGCGATCTCACCGCGGTTGGCGATCAGGATTTTCTTGAACATGCGGACCTCTGCCGATCTTCTGTTTTTGCCATGAACGTCAGGCCGGGGCCGGGCGCTGCGGAGAGAAGCGCCGAAACAGCGCGCGCAAGAACTTGAACAGCACGACGATCAGCACCAGCGCCATCACCACGGCCAGCGCCAGCACCGGCCAGAACCACTGCGGCTGCTGCCACGCCAGCCAGAGCATGGCGGGCACGGCCGCATCACCGGCCAGCGACAGCGCAAGGTTGGAAAACGGCTCTGGCGATGTGTTGGCCGCCGCGCGTGTGGTGGCTTTGGCAGCGTGCGCGGTGGCGGCCAGCGTGCCGCCCATCAGCGCCGCCAGCAGCGCCCAGGTGTTGCCATCGACGCCAAAGGCACCGTTCAGCGCGCCAAAGGCCAGCGCCGCGCCGGCGGGAATGCGGATGAAGGTGTGAACCGCGTCCCACACCGTGTCCAGGCCAGGAATCTTGTCGGCCACGAACTCCATCACGAACATGATGAGGCTGGCCCCCAGCAGCAGCGGATGTTGCAGCAGGTGCAACCCCGAAGGCAGCGCAATCCAGCCCATGTAGCCCGCCGCGCCAGTGATGAACACGACCGCGTACAGGCGCAGGCCGCTGGCCCAGCCCATGGCAGCGGCTATTGCCGCAAGCTGAGGCAGGTCAAGGTTCATGGCGTGCGTTCAGCGCTGATGAAGCAGCGGCGCGAAGCCGGTTCACCCAGCGCCCGAGCATGTCGCACACGGCGTCGCGCAGGTCCGGGCGATTCAGCCAGACTTCTGCCACGGTGGCGCTGGTGCGCCGGATGTCGAGTCTGGTGCTCATCAGGCGATTCGCTCTTCTTGCAACATCCAGACCATGTCCAGCTGCGGGCACTTCTGGCCCATGGCCGTGAGCGCCGCCGTGATCTGGCCGCGGTGGTGCGTGCCATGGTTGAAGACATGCGCCAGCGTGGCGGCAAAGGGCAGCGAGACGGGCTGGCCGCCAATGCGCCGGTAGTCGAGCATGCCCAGCAGCCGCTCTTC
>JANNGN010000148.1:0-5922 GCA_031403895.1 Rubrivivax sp.
GTCGATCGGTGTGCAGAGCTTCGACGACGCCGCGCTGCAGCGCATCGGCCGCGTCCACGACGCGGCGCAAGCGCGGGCTGCGGTGGCGGAGGCTGCCGAGGCCTTCGACACCTTCAACATCGACCTCATGTACGCGCTGCCCGGGCAGACGCTGGCGCAATTGCAGACCGACCTCGACGCCGCGCTGGCCTTCAAGCCGCCGCACCTGTCGATCTACCACCTGACGCTGGAGCCCAACACCGCGTTCGCGCTGGAGCCGCCGGCCGGCCTGCCTGACGATGACCTGGCCAGCGACATGCTCGACCTGATCGCCGAGCGCACCGCTGCCACCGGCCTGCAGCGCTACGAGGTGAGTGCCTTTGCGCGGCCGGGCCACCGCTGCCTGCACAACCTGAATTACTGGCAGTTTGGCGACTACCTTGGCATTGGCGCCGGCGCGCACGGCAAGCTGAGCTTTCCGCACCGCGTGCTGCGCCAGGTGCGCTGGCGCGAGCCTGCGGCCTACATGAAGAACGCTTTGGCCGGCAACGCCGTCAGCAACCAGCACGAGGTGTCGCGGCGTGACCTGCCTTTCGAGTACATGCTTGGGGCGCTGCGCCTGCAGGGTGGCTTTGAACTGAATCGTTATGCACAGCGCACCGGGCTGCCACTGTCCAGCGTGTTGGCGACACTGCAGCAGGCGCGCGAGCGCGGCCTGATCGACGCCGACGATGGCAGCGGCCAGGTGCGAGCGAGCGTGCGCGGCTTCGACTTCCTGTCCGACCTGCAGGCGCTGTTCCTGCCGCCTTCAAAGCCCGGCGCCTGAAGTGCTGGCGGCGTCAGACGCGGCTGGTCGTCGCCCCCGCATGGGCGCGCAGCCAGTCGATCAGCCGCGGCGCGATCTGCGCCAGCGGCAGCACCTCGTGGACCGCGCCGTGCGCGATGGCTTCACGCGGCATGCCGAAGACGACGCAGCTTGCTTCGTCCTGCGCCAGGTTGAAGCTGCCGGCGTCGCGCATGCTGCGCATCGCCTTCGCACCGTCGCCGCCCATGCCGGTGAGCATCACCGCCAGCGCGTTGCGGGCCACGACCTGTGCGGCGCTTTCGAACAGCACTTCCACGCTCGGTTTGTGGCGGTTGACGGGTTCGCCGTCCTGCACCCGCGCCACGTAGTTGGCGCCTGAACGTTGCACGCTCAGGTGAAAGCCACCGGGCGCGATGTAGGCGTGGCCGGGCAGCACCCGCTCACCGTCGCTGGCCTCGGCCACGCGGATGCGGCACAGACCGTCCAGCCGTGCCGCGTAGCTCTTGGTGAAGCCGGCTGGCATGTGCTGCGTGATCATCACCGCCGGGCAGTCGGCGGGCAGCTTGAGCAGCAGTTCGCGCGTGGCTTCGGTGCCACCGGTGCTGGCGCCGATGAAGATGACTTTTTCGGTCGAAAGGCGGCCCAGTGAGGCCACGGTGGCGGCTTTTGCTGGCGCCGGTGCTGCAGCCAGCCGCTGCACGCGGGCATGCGCCGCCGTGCGTATCTTGTCGGTGATGTCCAGAGCCAACTGACGCAAGCCGTTGGCGACGCCGATCCTGGGCTTGCTGACAAAGTCCACCGCGCCCAGTTCCAGCGCCTTCAGCGTCACGTCGGCACCGCGCTCGGTGAGCGTGGACACCATCACCACCGGCAGCGGCCGCAGCCGCATCAGGCGTTGCAGGAAGTCCAGGCCGTCCATGCGCGGCATCTCGATGTCCAGCGTGATGACGTCGGGGTTCAGGTTGCGGATCATTTCGCGCGCCAGCAGCGGGTCGGCGGCGGCACCCACGCAGCACATGTCGGGTTGACGGTCGATGATTTCCGACAGCAGACCGCGCACCAGCGCGGAGTCGTCCACCACCACCACACGAATCTTGTTGTTCATGGCTTGCGCTTCAGACCAGGCTGCAGTTCAAAGGGAATTCAGAGCAGGCCCACCGAAGCCCCAGGGCTGCCGGCAGACAGGGCAAGGTGGTGTGCGGCAACTTCCTGCGCCGCCCAGGCGCTTGTCGCAGTTCATTGGGCAGGACACTTCCACCGCAGCGTGGCGGATACGCGCCCCGCCGTTGAGAAACGCTGGGCTTGCCCGCCATCTGGCACGAAAGGCGAGCATTCACACGCGCTCGTAAACCGTTTTGCTGCGCAGGCGGAAGAGGTCGCGTGCCTCGGAAAAGTTCTCGGAATGGCCGACGTACAGCAGCCCCCCGGTTTTCATGGCGGCGTGCGTCTGCTCCAGCACCTGGCGCTGCGTGGCGGCGTCGAAATAAATCATCACGTTGCGGCAGAACACCAGATCAAAAGGCTCGCCCAGGCTGGCCCAGTTGGTGCTCATCAGGTTGAAGGCGCGGAACTCGATCAGGCGCGCCAACTCTGGCTTGATGCGGATCTGGCCGCTGTTGCTGCCGGTGCCGCGCATGAAGTGGCGCTTCAGTCGTTCTGCACTCAGGCCGCGTGCGCCGGCGGCATAGACGCCGCGCTGCGCGGTGGCCAGCACCTGGGTGTCGATGTCGCTGCAGACCAGCCGGGCCTGCGCCGCCGCGCCCAGGGTCTCGAGCACCGTCATGGCCAGCGAGTAGGGCTCCTCGCCGGTGCTGGCGGCGTTGCACCACAGCCGCACGGGCCGGGCGGCGCGTGCGCGCAGGTCGTCAACCAGGGCGTGGAAGTGGTGCACTTCGCGGAAGAAGGCGGTCAGGTTGGTGGTCAGGCAGTTCACGAAGGCCTGCCACTCGGCCTCGCTTTCGGCGCCGCGCAGTGCCTCCAGCGCGGCCAGGTAGTCGGCGAAAGAGCGGTACCCGAAATCGCGCAGCCGGCGCGACAGGCGGCTATAGACCATGGCCTGTTTGCCCTGGTGCAGGCTGATGCCCGCGCGCTCGTGAATGAGCTTGCGAATGCGCTCAAAGTCCCCTGGCAGCAGCGTGAACTCGGGCTCGGCAGTCGGCGTGTGGTGAGCGGCAGTTGCGTTCATGGGCGGGCCTGTACAGACTGGCAGACAGGGGATGCAGGGCCAGTCGCAGCGGCCTTGACAGTGTCGGCCGAACCCGCCCGCGGCCAGGGCCGGATAAAGGCGGTTTGCGCCGGCCTTTTCGGGGCCATGGACGCAGCAGCTGCGCTGCTAGACTGATTGCCCTGCGTGCCGGCCCCGGCATGCCCTGCAAGCCTCATCCTTGAGCAGACCCCCGTCAGCCCGCGCCGCCAGGACCAGCCCGCCGCAGTTCGAGCAGGCGCTGCAGTTGCTGGCCCATTCAGGGCAGGCGCCGCCGGCCGGCGAGCCGGGTTCGGCGGCCTGGCAAAAGGCCCTCATCGACGCGCTGGTGGACCTGTCCAGCCGCGACGCGCTGACCGGCCTGTCCAACCGCCGCGCCTTCGAACTGGCCCTGGGCCGCGAAGTGGACCGCGTGGCGCGCAGTGGTGAACCGGCGTTGCTGCTGGCGCTGGACATCGACCACTTCAAGCGTGTCAACGACCGCCATGGCCACGCTGCGGGCGACCAGGTCCTGCGCGCCGTGGCCAACGCGCTGCTGGACAGCGTGCGCCCGATGGACCTGGTGGCGCGCGTGGGCGGTGAAGAATTCGCCATCATCCTGCCCAATTGCGCCAGCACTTTCGGCCAGACCGTGGCCGAGCGCGTGCGCCGCCGCGTCGAGCGCATGCCGGTGGCACTGGGCGCGCTGGTGCCCGGCGCGCAGGAGATCACCGTCACCGTCAGCGTCGGCGGCGCCTTTGCCCCGCAGTGGGTGCGCTCCACGCCCACGCTGTGGCAAGAGCGCGCCGACCAGCAGCTCTACATGGCCAAGGCGCAGGGGCGCAACCTGGTGCGGCTGGAGCCCACGGCGGTGTCGGTGGTCAGCCATGAAGAGAAGCAGTTGCTGTTCGATACTTTCCAGGCCCAGGATCACGAATGAGCACGCAGGCTTTGCCGAGCCCTTCGACGCCGACGACGCCGCCTCCGGCTGCGCAGCACATCATGGCCGTGACCAGCGGCAAGGGCGGCGTCGGCAAGACCTTCGTCTCGGCCAACCTGGCCGCCGCGCTGGCCCGCGCCGGCCGCCGCGTGCTGGTGCTGGACGCCGACCTTGGCCTGGCCAATCTGGACGTGGTGCTGAACCTCTATCCCAAGATCACGCTGCACGACGTCTTCACGGGAAAGAGCACGCTGGCTGATGCCGTGCTGCCCGCGCCCGGCGGCTTCCATGTGCTGCTGGCCGGCTCGGGCATGGTCGAGTATTCGCGCATGACGCCCGAAGTGAGGGACCAGTTGCAGAAGGTCATTGCCGAGGTGGCGCCCAAGTTCGACCATGTGTTGCTGGACACCGGCGCCGGCATCTCCGACGTCGTGCTCTACACCGTGTCGCTGGCTGGCGACGTGCTGGTGGTGGTCACGCCCGAGCCCACCTCGCTGACCGACGCCTACGCCACCATCAAGGTGCTGGCCACCACGCAGGGCCGGCGCAAGGTGAACCTGCTCGTCAACCAGACGCGCAAGATCGGCGAAGGCCGTGCCGTGCGCCAGCAACTGCAGCAGGTGCTGGACCGCTACGTCAACCCGAACCTCGACGGCGCCGTGCGCCTGGAACTGCTGGGCGAGGTGCCATCCGACCCGGCGGTGCGTGAAGCCGTGCAGCGCCGCCAGTTGCTGCTGGAAACCTTTCCCGGCACACCGGCGGCGAAAGCGCTGGTGGCGGCGGCAGCGCGGCTGCTGGCTGATTGAGCGGATCGGCCTCTGGCGAGGCGAGTTCCGCAGTGCTCAAGGCCTGCTGCAGGGGCTCCTGCATGCGCTGCTGCACGCGCTACTGCGTGTGCGCTGTGTCAGACTGAACGCCATGAGCGCCGCCCCTGCAAACCCGTTGCGCCACCCGGCTGCCGTGCTGCGCGCCAGCCTGCTGGCGCTGTGCCTGACCGGCTGCATCGTGGTGCCGCAGACGGTGGTGGTTTACGACCCCGACTGCAAGATGCACACGCGCCATGTCACGCTTGAAGCCGCGTACCTCGGCGGTTTTCATAGCTGCGCCGGTGACGGTTGCGTGGCCATGCTGGCCGCCGTTGGCGTGCTGACAGCGGCGTCGGTCGTGGTGTCTGGCAGCATCGCTCTGGTGGGCAATGTCGTGTACTGGATGGAGCGGCAGGGGCGTTGTCCACGGGCGCCTGCGGCTGCGGCTGCGGCTGCGACTGCACCTGCGCCTGCGACTTTGCCAGCGCCTGCAGCTGCACCGCTGGCCGCGCCCTGAATCAGCCCTGCAGCAGCACGATCAGCGCCCCCGCCCCGCCCATCGGCCCGCTGGCCTGCGTGAAGGCCAGCACTGCGGCGGTCTGCCCCAGCCAGCGGTGTACCTTGGCCTTCAGCACCGGCTGACGACCGGGCGAGCCGTGGCCCTTGCCGTGTACCACTCGCAGGCAGCGCCAGCCGCGGCGTGCGGCTTCGCGCATGAAGGCGGTCAGCGCGTCGCGCGCGGCATCCCGGCGCAGGCCGTGCAGATCAAGCTCGCCCTGGATCGCCCAGTGCCCGCGCCGCAGCCGCGTCACCACGTCGGCACCGACGCCGCTGCGGTGGAAGCTCAGGCCGTCGTCGGTGAGCAGCAGCGTTTCGATATCGACCTCGTCGGACATCGCTTCCTGCAGGGCCGCCTGTTCGTCCCGTTCACGCTGGCGTGGCAGCGGTTCGGGGCGCGGCAGGTCGGGCAGCGTGCGACCGTGTGGCGGCAGCGCGATCACGGCGCCCACGGTGTCGGCAAAGAGGCGCCGCTGGCGTTCGGCGGTGGCGCGCGCGGCCACCAGGCGTGCCGCCTTTTCACGCGCCAGACGATCTCGTTCCTGCAGGCTTTCGCGCAGCGCGGCCAGGTCGCTGAAGTGGCGCGTTTGCTTGCGCGTTGCTGTGCGCGTTCTTTCGCGCTTCGCAGGGTTCAAAGCAGCCCCCGCTCGGC
>JANNGN010000149.1:0-14040 GCA_031403895.1 Rubrivivax sp.
CGCGCCCGCCAACGCGCTGCCCGGCGACGCGGCCGTGCCGCGCTGGGGCGGCGTGGTGCGCAGCGCCGAGCCGGTGCCAGCGCCTGACCCCGGCGCGGCACGGCTCGGCGACGCGGCGCCGCGCGCGGCGGCGGCGGCGGATGCGGTGGCTGTCGCGCCTGCTCTCGCGCCCCTCGCGCCGCTCCCGCCCGCCACGCCAGGCCGCGTGCAGGAAGAGCGTGCTGCGCCTGCGCCAATGCCCGCGCCACCGCTGCCGATGCCTGAAGCTGCCGCCGCCGAGGCCCTGTTGACCGCGCCCGCACTGCGTGTCGCGCCCGCATTGCAGCCCGCGCTGGCGCTCACGCCGCCGCTTACGCCGCCGCTCACTCTGCCATTCACGCCGCCACTGTCCAGCGCGGCCGCGCTGCCTGCGCTGCCGGCCCCCAACGCCGTCATCGCCATCCCACAGCAAGAGCGCCAACTGGCGTCGCCGCTGACCCAGCCGCCGGCCAGCGCGACTGCGGCGCCGCTGCCGCGCATCGCGACGCCCGCAGCGCTGCCCGAACTGGACCCACCGCCCGCGCTGGCCGACGCACCGCCGGCCGTGCGGCGATTGCAGGCCACGCCGCAGGCCCCGGCGGCCCCGGCGGTGCAGCCCGCCTTGCCGCGCAGCGCCACCGTGCCGCCGATGCCGATGCTTGAGCCTGCGGCCCTGCCTGGCGCCGGCTTGCCAACGGTCCGCCCCGCTGCCGCCGACGCCGGGGCGCAGGTCGGCCATGACGTGGCCACGCCAGCGGCTGCGGCCGCCAGCGCCGCGCCGCGCCTGAACCTGGAGCTGTCGCGGCCGCGCGGTGGCGAGCTGTCGCGCTTCAGCACCAGCGGCGTGTTGCCGGTGTTGCCGCGCCCGCCTGAACGCGACGACAAGCTGGCGCGCGAGATCGAAAAGGCCGCCAAAACCGACTGCCGCAACGCTTACACCGGCCTTGGGCCGCTTGCGGTCATTCCGCTGGCGGTGGACGCGCTGCGCAAGGACGGCGGCTGCAAGTGGTGAGCGCGGACTGCGTGGCCCGAGCACTCTTCAAGCACGGGCCGAGATGCCATCGACTGCAAGGTTCCTGAAGCGGGCGAACTGCCCGCTGCGCCGCAGACCCAGCCGCCTGCCCGCCGGGCTAACTGATTAAAGTAGCGGTATTCGTCCCAGGCACTGGCGCTCCGCTGAACCCCGTGACCGGGCTCCCGCCAGCCACCGCAGCGCGCCACGATTGATGGCATATTCACGGCCCGAGCCTGGCTTGGCGCGCAAGGTTCGGGTTGAACGGGGTCAGGGCGAGGCAAAACAATGATGGTGCAGTTGGTGCGTGCGGGGCTTGCGGTGCGTGCGGTGCTGCCGATGTGGGCTTTGGCGTGTTGCCTGTGCAGCGCCCACGCGGCGCCGCCAACCGCGCCACCCCGGGCCGATGAATGGGCCTACCGCGTGCAACCCGGCGACACCTTGATCGGCCTGCAAGCAACGCTGCTGCGGCCCGGCGCGCGCTGGCAGGCGCTGCAAAAGCTCAACCGCGTGGCCAACCCGCTGCGGCTGCGGCCGGGGTCGGTGCTGCGCATTCCGCTGGCGCTGCTGCGCGAAGAGCCGGCAAGCGCAGAGGTGCTGCACAGCCATGGCGAGGTCTGGCTTGAAAGGCCCGGCAGCCCCCGCCAGCCGCTCGTTGCAGCCGCCTCGCTGGTGGCCGGCGACGTGTTGATCACCGGGCCGCAATCGTCGCTGTCGCTGCGTTATGGCGACGGCTCACGCAGCCTGCTCGGGCCCAACAGCCGCATGCTGCTTGAGCGGCTGGCACGCCTGGGCGCCAGCGGCGCCTTCGACACGCGGCTGCGGCTGGACAGTGGTGCGCTGGACACCCGCGTCACGCCTGCGCCGGCCGGGCAGCCTGCGCCCCGTTTCGAGCTGCGCACGCCGGTCGTCAACCTGGGTGTGCGCGGCACCGAATTCCGCGCCCGCACCGACGGCAGCGTGGCGCAGGCCGAAGTGCTGCAGGGCCGTGTGGCGGCGGGGCCGCAGGCGGTGCCGCCGGGTTTTGGCGTCGCCGCCAGCCCTGCAGGCGTGAGCCCGCCCGTTGCGCTGCTGCCGGCCCCTGCGCTGTCGGATGTGCCCGAGCGCGTGGACCGGTTGCCGCTGCAGTTCGCACTGGGCCGCGTCAGTGGCGCGGTGCGCTACCGGGCGCAGGTTTATGACACCCAGCCGGTCCAGAGCCTGCTGCTGGACGGCCTGTTTGAACAGGCGCTGGCGGCCTGGATCGACAGCCCCGCCGACGGCCGCTACGAACTGCGTGTGCGCGGCGCCGACGCCGACGGCATTGAAGGCCATGACGCGCGCCGCGCCTTCACCATCAAGGCGCGGCCAGAGCCGCCCATCCTGCTGCGGCCGCGCAGCGAAGAACGGTTCAACAGCGATCAGGTCACGCTGGCCTGGTCGCGCAACCCGCAGGCCGCCAGCTACAAGCTGCAGCTTTCGAGACGCGCCGACTTCAACCCGCTGCTGCTTCAGCGTGAGGGCCTGAGCGAAAGCGAAGTGCGCCTGGCCGTTCCGCTGGGCACGCTGTACTGGCGGCTGGCAGCCGTGCGCGCCGACGGCGATAGCGGCCCCTGGGGCGACGCGCTGAGCTTCGAGCGCTTTGAAGACCCGCCCCTGCCGCCCGCGCCCGCAGCGTTGCCACCGCAGCCCGCAGGCGACGGGTTGCTGCTGAGCTGGTCCGCCTCGCCGCTGACTGGCGCCAGCTACCAGGTGCAAGTCGCACGCGACCCCGCCTTCACCGAGCGGGTGCTTGATCAGAAAACAGTCAAGGCCGAAGTCCTGTTGCCCAAACCCGAGCCCGGTGCCTACCACGTGCGCGTGCGCACCATCGGTGCCGACGGCCGCGCCGGCACTTACGGCTCCACCCAGGTGGTTGAGGTGCCCCGATCATGGTGGTGGTTGTGGCTGCTGCCGTTGCTGTTGCTGCTTTGAAGCGGCTGGCCCCACAGCGCCCCTGGGGGGTGCTGCTGGCGGCGCTGCTGGTGGGCCTGCTGGTGCAGTTCACGCCGCTCAACCAGAGTGCTTCGCGCGCCCTGCAGGATGCACAGTTGCGCCACCTCGCACCCAGCACGGCAGCTACCGATGCGGTGGTGTTTGACATCGACGACGCGTCGCTGGCCGCACTCAAACCCCACTTCGGCGCCTGGCCCTTCAAGCGCGACGTCTATGCGCTGGCGATTGACCTGCTGCGCGACCTGGGCGCACGCGCCATCGCCATCGACCTGCTGCTGGCCGACAGCCAGCCGGGTGACGCTGCACTCGCCCAAGCGCTGGCCAGGCAGGGCGCTGCGGTGGTGCTGGCCGCAGCCGGTCTGGGGCATGCCGCAGACGACGCAGCAGCGCTGGGCGCTGGCTCGGTCAGCGCAGCATCGCTGCCAGCATCGTCCCCCACATCGCCCCCAACATCGCCCCCAACATCGCCCGCACCCGCACCCGCCTACCGCTGGCCCACGATCGCGCTGCCCGCAGCCAGTGTCTGGCCCGCCAATGCGCCACTGCGGCTGGGCGTCATCACCTCACCGCTGGACGACGATGGGGTGCTGCGCCGGCTGCCGCTGTGGCATGAAGTGGGCGGCCGGCACTGGCCGCTGCTGTCGCTGGCCGTGGCCGACGCGGCGGCGCCGTCGGCCCCGCTGCCCCCGCCGCTGCTGGACGCCCAGGGGCGCCTGCACCTGGCCTTCCCTGCGCGCCAGGCCTGGCCCCCGGTGCGCGCTTTTTCCGAGCTTGCCCTGGCCGCACTGGGCCAGCAAGACAGCACCGCGTTGCGCGCGGCGGTGCAGGGGCGCGCGGTGTTCATCGGCAGCAGCGCACTGCTGGCCGATGCCGTGATGACCGTCAACGGCCAGGCTTCGGGCACGGTGGCGCTGGCCCAGACCTACTCTGCCCTGCAAAGCGGCACCTGGGTGCGCCCGCCGGCCGCCTGGGCCAGCGCTGCGCTGCTGCTGCTGGGCCTGTTGCCCGCAGGCGCCACCGTCTGGCGCGGCCGGCCCGCGCCGCGCCAGGACCTGGCGCTGGCTGCGCTGGCGCTGCTGCTGGGCGCCGGGCTGAGCCTGGCCTGGCTGAGCAGCCTGCGCATGGCCATGCCCTGGGCGGCGCCGCTGGCGGCGATGGCGGCCGGGCTGGCGGCAAGCCTGTTCATCCACCAGCGCCAGCAGCAGACTGCACAACGGGCACTGGCCCATGCGCTGGCCGTGGCGGCCGAGGCCGGCAAGGCCAAGAGCCAGTTCCTGGCCAACGTCAGCCACGAGATCCGCACGCCGCTCAACGCCCTGCTGGGGGTCGCCGAGTTGCTGGCCAGCAGCCCGCTGTCGGCGCAGCAGCAGCGCCATGTGCAGGTGTTTCGCGACGCCGGGCAGGCCCTGCACAGCCTCATCAATGACCTGCTCGATCTGTCCAAGATCGAGGCCGGCCACTTCGAACTTGACCTGGCCGCGTTCTCGCTGCACCAGCTGCTCGAACGCATGGCCGCGCTGATGCAGCCGCGCGCGCAGGAAAAAGGTCTGAGCCTGAAACTGGAACTCGCAGCCGGGCTGCCCGACGGCGTGCGCGGTGACCGCAAGCGCCTTGAGCAGGGCCTGCTGAACCTGCTGGGCAACGCCATCAAGTTCACCACGCAGGGTGGCGTGCGGCTGCATGCGTGGCCTGACGACAGCGAGCCCGGCACGCTGTGTTTTGAAGTTGCCGACACGGGCATCGGCATTGCGTCCAGCAAGCTCGACGCCATCTTCGAGCCCTTTGCACAGGCCGATGGCAGCGTCACCCGGCATTACGGTGGCACCGGCCTGGGCCTGGCCATCACGCGCAACGTGGTGCAACGCATGGGCGGCTCGGTGCAGGTGCGCAGCAACCCGGGCGTGGGCAGCGTGTTCACACTGCGCCTGCCGCTGCCGAGCGGCGAGCTGCCTGCAGCCGAGCCCAGCCACCAAGCCGTGGCCGCGGCGCTCGCGCAGCAGCCCTTGAGCGTGCTGCTGGCCGAAGACAACGAAGTGAATGTCTATATCTTCAGCGCCATGGTGCAGGCGCAGCCCATCAGGCTGGACCTGGCGGCCAATGGCCTGCTGGCGCTGGACATGCTGCGCCGCCGCCGCTACGACCTGGCCTTCATCGACATCCAGATGCCAGGGCTCGACGGCCTGGGCGTGACGCGTGAACTGCGCCAGCTGGAGGCCCGCAGCGGCCGTCTGCGCACGCCCGTGGTGGCACTGACTGCCAATGCCTTTGCCAGCGACGTGCAGGACAGCCACGACGCCGGCTGCGACCACCACCTGCCAAAGCCCGTTTCACAGGCGCAACTGCTTGGCGCGCTGGCGCAATTTGCCTTGGTGGACCCGCTGGCCCAGGTGGACGCTGCCGGGTGTGGCGATGGTTCATCCCACACTGCGGCCGCTGCCGCACCGGTGCTCGACAAGGCCGCCGCAGTCCAGCGCATGGGCGGTGACGCCGCGCTGTACAGGCGCATCGCCGAGCATGCGGCGGTGTTCATTGAATCGTGGGCAGGGAGCTTTGACGCGGCCTGCGCCGAGCCTAACCCCGATCGTGCGTGGCGCCTGGCGCATGACCTGAAGGGCATCGCGGGCACGCTGGGCGCGCCCGCCCTGGCCCAGGCGGCGGCGGCGCTGGAGGCGTCGCTGCACCCTGGCACTGCCGCGCTGGCCCCGGACACCGCTGCGCTGGTGCAGGTTCACGAGGCCATCGTGCCAGTGCTGGTGGCGTTGTCGCAAGGCGCCAGCCAGGCTGCACCCTGAACCGCTGCACACGGCAGTTCGACCGGCCCGTCGGTCCCTTTTGCAAAGCAGCGTTGCAAGCCGGGGCAGCCGCTGCTGCGAAGCCAGAGCCCGTGTCCTTCAGCCAGCAACGCCAACAACGCCAGCAACGCCAACAGCGAAGTAGCATGCCGGCTGTGTCCCGCCTGAAAACATCATCGCCTAACGGTCGAAGCCTGCGGCACCGCGCCGCTGCGAACGCCGCTCGGCCGCGTCCCGGATGTGCAGCGCCCGCTGCTGGCGCCGGGTTGAGCAGGGCCGCACTGGCGCCCACCCGGTGAGTCGCATCTACCTCGTCGATGACCACGCCATCGTGCGCGACGGCCTGCGCGCCATGCTGCGCGGCGAGCCGCATCAAGTCGTGGGCGAGGCCGAAGACCCGGGCAGCGCGCTGGCCGATCTGATCACGCTGCAGCCTGACCTGCTGCTGCTCGACATCGGCCTGCACGGCAGATCGGGTTTCGAGCTGTTGGCCGATGTGCAACAGCGCGGCCTGAAGCTGCGCACCCTGGTGCTGACGATGTCGGTGGCGCCGCGCGACGTGGCGCAGGCCTTGCGGCTGGGTGCGGCGGGCTACCTGCTCAAGGACTCATCGCGCGTCGATCTGCTGCGCGCCATCGACTGCGTGCTGCGCGGTCAGCGCCACCTGGGCCCCGAGGTGGCAGATCTGGCCACGCAGGCGCTGGTCGAGGGCGACGCGGGCGACCTGCTCGCCGGCCTGTCGCCGCGCGAGCGGCAGATCATCACGCTGGTGGTGACCGGGCAAACCAGCCTGGCCATCGGCAGGCAGCTGCATCTGTCGCCGAAGACGGTGGACACTTACCGCAGCCGCCTGATGGCCAAGCTGGGCGTCAGCGATGTCACGGCGCTGGTGCGGCTGGCGATTCGCGCGGGTCTCATCGACGCCGGGGGCGACTGAAGAAGTCCGCACGGATTCGCATTCACTGACACAGTTGATCGAGAGTCCCCTACAGACGGTGATTCGGTGCTGCCGCTAGAGTCCGCGGCCGCTCCCGCAGCGGCGCGCTGCCGCGGGCCATTGCCAGCCCGATCCACCACCCCCCACATTCCTGATGTCGGCGCCAGAAGCCCAACTTTTACTGGTTGACGACGACGCCAGCGCGATCCAGGTCATGAGCCGGATGCTGGCGCAGTTTCCCAACCAGCGTTTTGCGACTTCCGGGCCGGAAGCGCTGCGCCTGGCGCGCGAATCGACCCCGGACCTGATCCTGCTGGACGCCGACATGGCTGGCATGACCGGGCTGGACATCTGCCAGGCGCTGAAGGCCGACCCGGCCCTGGCGCAGGTGCCCGTCATCTTCGTCACCAGCCACAGAGCGCCCTTGCTGGAAGTGGCGGTGCTCGACCTGGGCGCGGTCGATTTCGTCAGCAAGCCGCTGAACGCTTCGCAGCTGACGTCGCGTGTGCGCGCACAGCTGCAGCACCGGCAGCTCGTCGATCGCCGTGCATCCGAGCGCCGGGCCAGGGCCATGCCGCCCGGGCAGGCCGGCGCGCAAGCACCGCGGCTGCTGATCGTCGATGACGATGTGGCAGCCATTCGCATCTTGCGCCGAGCCGTGGCCACGCTGGGCGAGGTGTACTACGCCACGGGTGGTGAAGAGGCGCTGCGGCTGGCGCGCGTGCTGGGGCCGGACCTGATCGTGCTGGACGGCCAGATGCCGGGCATGGACGGTTTCGCGGTCTGCGAAACGCTGAAGCGCGAGCTCGCGTTCCAGCATGTTCCGGTCGTCTTCGTGACGCGGTTTTCCGACCCGCGCACCGAACGCCGTGCCTTCGACCTGGGCGCCGCCGACTTCCTCGTCAAACCCTATGCAGCGGCCGTCGTGCATGCGCGTCTGCGCAACCTGCTTGAATTGAAGCAGCACACCGATGCACAGTTGCAGGGCCTGGGCGACGAAGGCGCCGGGCGCGGCGCGGCTGTCCGGCCGGCCAGCGTGCCCGTGCCCGTGCCCGTGCTTGCCCAAGCCCGGCTGGCGCCGCAACCCGCCGCGCCGGTGTTGGCCGCCATGGCCGCAGTCACTGCGCCCGTTTCTGCGACCGTCCCTGCGACCGTCCTTGCGCCCGATGCCGCCAGCAGCATCCAGCCGCTGCTGCTGTCCTACATCGCCCACGAGCTGGGCAACCCGCTCAACGGCATCCTCGGCTTCGCCCAGCTGATGCTGGCCGACACGGGCCAGCCGCTGGGGCCCGACCAGGCCCGGCGGCTTGAACACGTCATGGCCAGCGGCAGGCACCTGCAGGCGCTGCTGCGCGACCTGCAGGACCTCGGTGGCCTTGAGAGTGGCAAGCTGGCGGTCAAGCTGGGCCCGTTCAGGCTGGCCGCCTGCGTCGAGGGTGCAGCCACCAGCGTGTCGGCGTTGGCTACGCAGGCTCACATCACGCTGGGCTGGGCCGCTGTGCCGGCCCCGGTCTGCGTCATCGGCGATCCCGACCGCCTGCACCAGTGCCTGGTCAACCTGCTCAGCAACGCCATCAAGTACGGCCGCCACGGGGGTTGGGCGCGAATCGAGCTGCAGTGCCACGACAAGCAGGTTGAGATTGCGGTGCGCGACAACGGCCTGGGCATGAACGCGGCGCAGCGGCTGCAACTGTTCGAGCCCTACAACCGGCTCGGTCGGCAGGGCAGCGCGCTGCCCGGTGCGGGCCTGGGCTTGATGGTCACACGGATGCTGATGCAGGCGATGAACGGCGAGCTGCACGTACACAGCGTGCCGCACGAGGGCAGCTGTTTCACACTGGTGCTGCCCCGGGCGGTGGACGTGGACCCGGGGTCCAGCGCCCTCGGGCTGCTGGACGGCCCGACCGACCCGCCCGACCCGCACCCAGCGCCAGCACGCGGCCAACCAGGAGCCACGAATTAACTCTATCGCCCGGCAACGCATTCTTCTGGTCGATGACGACCCCGGCACGATCCGGCTCATGGGCCGCATCCTGGACGGTGTGGCCGAGCTGCACTTTGCCAACAGCGGCGCCGAGGCGCTGCGCCTGGCCCGCGAGACGGCGCCCGACCTGATTCTGCTGGACGCCGAAATGCCGGGCATGAGCGGCTTCCAGGTCTGCCAGGATTTGAAGGCCGATGCTGAACTGGCCCGCATCCCGGTCATCTTCGTCACCAGCCATCACGAGCCGGAATTCGAGCTCAGCGGCTTCGATCTTGGCGCGGCCGACTTCATCGCCAAGCCGATCAGCGCCGCACGCGTGCTGGCCCGCGTCCGGGCGCAGTTGCGCCTCAAACAAACGGCCGACGAACTGCGCCGCATCTCCACCGTCGATGCGCTGACCAGCGTCGCCAACCGGCGCGGCTTTGATGCCACGCTGGCGCGCGAATGGCAACGCGGGCGGCGCGGCGGCGATCCGCTGGCCTTGCTGCTGCTGGATGTGGACCACTTCAAGTTGTTCAACGACCAGTACGGGCATGCCGCCGGTGACGACTGCCTGCGCGCCATCGCCAAGGCGCTGAAGGCCGCCAGCCAGCGGCCCGCCGACCTGACATCGCGCTATGGCGGCGAGGAATTTGCGCTGCTGCTGCCGGGCACGCCGCGGCGCGGCGCCCAGTGCGTGGCTGAAGGCGTCTTGCAGGCCGTGCAGGGCCTGGCCATCCCGCACCTGAAGTCGCCGACGGCACCGCATGTCACGGTGAGCATCGGCATTGCCAGCTACGACGAAGAAAGCGCCGGCTGGCAAGCCGCCTGGCCCGAGTCGAACTACCACGACGCGGTGCCACGCTGCAGCGCCGCTTTGCTGCTTGCAGCCGCAGACCGGGCGCTGTACGCCGCCAAGCATGGCGGGCGGGCGCAGGCCCGCTTGCTCGACATTGCCGATGCAACGGAGGCTGCGAATTTTGCCGATGCGGTGGTTGCTGTGGCTGCCGGCACGCCGATGTCGCCGCGGCACCCGGCAGCGACGCAGTACACCCGACTGGGGGTTGACTCGCAATGGGACTGATTCAACGCATTGGCAAACCCGCCATGGGCGCTGCAACGGCGCTCGCGCTGCTGGGCGCCGTGCTGGGCGCTGCGCTCGGCCTGTCAAGCGCAGCAAAGGCAGCGCCGCCGGTGCTGACACTGGCCGTGGCCGACATCCCCTGGGCCGCGCCGGTGCTGATCGCCGAGTCGCAAGGCTACTTCGACGCCGAAGGGCTGACGCTCAAAGTGCTGCACCACGCCTTTGGCCGCCAGAGCTTGCAGCAGTTGCTCGACGGGCAAGCCCACTTCGCCACCGTGGCCGACACACCGATCACCTTTGCCAGCTTTGCGCGCCGCGACTTTGCCATCGTCGCCACCCTGTCAACCTCGGGCCCCGAGCACCGGCTGGTGGTGCGCACGGACCGCGGCATCCACACCGCAGCCGATCTCAAAGGCAAACGCATCGGCACCCTGACGCACACCAGCGGGCACTACTTCACCGAGACCTTCCTGCGCTTCAACAAGCTGGCGTCTGCTGACGTGAGCCTGGTCGCGCTGCCGGCCAGCGACACCGCCGGTGCCCTGGTGCGCGGCGAGGTTGACGCTGCCGGCCTGTTCGATCCCCACGTTGGTGACGCCTTGCGCGCGCTCGGCGCCAAGGCCCGCGTGCTGCCGGGGCCCGGCTTCTTCAGGGTCACCTACAACCTCGTCAGCGTGGCCGATTCGGCCGGCGCCAGCGACGCCGACCTGGTCAAGCTGCTGCGCGCCGTGCGCCGCGCCAGCGAGCTGATTCGCGCCGAACCCGAGCGCGCCCGCAACATCGTCGCGGCGGCCTTGAAGTTCAATCCGAAAGAGTTCGAGGCGGTCTGGAAGCCCTACGACTTCCGCCTGCAACTGGCGCCGGCCTTGCTGAGCAGCCTGGAAGCGCAGGCGCGCTGGGCAGTGCGCGAAAAGCTGGTGCCGGCCGGTTCACAGCTGCCGAACTACCTGGATTTCATCCGCCCGGAGCCCTTGCGCCAGGTCGATGCGCGCGCGGTTCGGCTGGTGCAATGATGGCGGCATGCGGCTTCGTTACCACCTGATCGCCGCCACCGCGCTGGCCCTGTGCCTGCTGCTGGCGCTGCTGCTGCTGCTGGAGGCGCAGGGCCGGCAGAGCGAACAGATCAACCAGTTCGAGCTCAACGTAGAGCGCATCTCGCGCGACTGCGCCGGCCTGCTGGCCATCAGCCAGGACATGCTGCTGCACAACAGCCCCAGCGCCGCCCGCCGCTGGCAAGCGCTGCATGCCGATCTGGCGCGCAGCCTGACTGCGGTGGATGGCCCCTTGAGCGAGCTGCAAGCAGCGGTTGGCGAACTGCAAGAAGTGGTGCAAGGCCTGCCGCTGCTGTTCAGCGCGGTCGAGGCCAACGTGATTGCAGGCGAGACTGCCAACGACAAGTCGCGGCAGGCGTTGCTGGCCGACCATCTGGTGAGCGAGATCCGGCTCATCAGCGACGGCGCCTTTGAACTGGTCGAGCGCATTGGCGATCTGCGTCGTGCGCAAGACCTCGCGCAGCGGCGCACCACGCAAGGCGCGATGGCGCTGTTCAGCGTGCTGCTGCTGACGATTGGCCTGCTGGTGTGGCGGCGCGTGCTGCGACCGATGGCAGCGCTGGAGTCGGCCGCTGTGGCGGTGCGCAGCGGCCAGCTCGACGCCCGCAGCAACTACCGCGCGCGCGACGAATTCGGCAGCCTGTCGCGCGCCTTTGACGACATGACGCAGACGCTGCAAGAGCGCAGCGAGAGCCTGGACTCGGCGCGGCGCGACATGCAGAACATCCTTGACGCGATCCCCTCGTTGGTCAGCTACTGGAACTTGACGCTGCGCAACCGTTTCGCCAACCAGGCCTACCGCGCCTGGTTCGGGCTCGACCCCGAGCGCATGCACGGCATGCACATCAGCCAGGTGATGGGCGAGCGCTACAAATTCCAACTGCCGATGATCGAAGCCGCGCTGCGCGGCCAGGCGCAGGCCTTTGAGATGGTGATCCCGCTGCTGGATGGTCAGGGCCTGCGCCAGGTGCTGGTGCACTTCCTGCCCGACCTGGTCAACGGCCAGGTGCGCGGCTTCTACGACATCGTGCACGACGTCACGGCGGCCAAGGTGGCCGAGCACCAGTTGCAGCAGGCCAATCACCGCTTCAACATCGCCGCCGACTCGGCCGGCATCGGCGTGTGGGAGTTCGACCCGCAGGCCAAGACCCTGCTCTGCGACGAGCGCATGCACCGCCTTTACGGACGCACGGGCTCGGGCACGGGCTCGGGCACGGGCACGGGCACGGGCACGGGCACGGGCACGGGCACGGGCACGGGCACGGTGCAGCCCTCGGCGCCGTGGCAGGCCAGTGTGCATCCCGACGACAGGCCTGCCACGGTGGCCGCGATGGCGGCGGCGCTGCGTGGCGAGCGCGACTTCGACCCCGAATTCCGCATCCTGTGGCCGAACGGCGAGATACGCCACCTCAAGGCCAGCGCGCGCGTGGTGCGCGACGCGGCGGGCGCAGCGCTGCGCATGACGGGCGTCAACATCGACATCACAGAGCGCAAGCGCGCCGAAATCGAGTTGCGCACGACCACCTCGCTGCTGCAGGCGGTGCTGGATGCCGCCTCCGAGGTGGCGATCATTGCAGTCAGGCCCGACGGCATGGTCACCCTCTTCAACCACGGCGCAGAGCGCATGCTGGGCTACCGCAGCGGCGAAGTCGTGGGGCTGGCACCGTCGCTGCTGACCTTTCACGACCGCGATGAACTGCGCGCGCGCGCCGCAGCGCTGAGTGCGCAGCTGGGCCAGCGCGTGCGCAGCGGCCTGGTGGCGATCCACCCGGCCATGCTCGGCCAGCCGCACGAATGGAACTACCGGCGCAAGGACGGCAGCCGCGTGGCGGTGTCGCTGGTGGTGACCGCGATGCAGGGTGACGACGGGGCGGTAGCCGGCTATCTGGGCGTGGCCCACGACATCACGCGGCAAAAGGACTTTGAGAATTCGCTGCGCCTGGCGATGCAGGCGTCGCAGCAGGCCAACCAGGCCAAGACGCAGTTCCTGGCCAACATGAGCCACGAGATCCGCACGCCGATGAATGCGGTGATCGGCCTGGCCTACCTGCTCGGCAAGACGGCGCTGGACGGGCCGCAGGCGGCGCTGCTGCACAAGCTCAAGGTGTCCAGCGAATTGCTGCTGGCACTGCTCAACGAGGTGCTTGACCTGTCCAAGATCGAGGCCGGCGAACTGACCCTGCACAGCGCCGCGTTCAACCTGCGCCACCTGCTCAGCGACCTGAGCGCCGTGGCCGCCGCGCAGGCCCAGGCCAAGGGCATCGGCTTCAAGCTCGACCTGCCCGACGGGCTGAGCGTGGCGCCCGAAGGCGAACGCCCAGAGCTGCGGGTCGCCGAAGACGGTCACGCCAGGGATCGCGGTGAGCCCGCGGGTCATCGCCTGTTTGGCGCGCATTGAGGATGCCGCGATCTCGCGATAGCCCGCTTGCCCGAGGAACTGCATGGCCGCCCAGGCCGCCGCGATAGCGCCTCCGGGACGCGTGCCCGTGAACGTGTAGGCCGAGTACATGCCGCTCGGCCATTCGTCCATGCTAAAACGCGCGAACTCGCGATCGCCCTTCGTGCGGAAGTTCACCGTCGAAGCGGGCTTGGCTGCGTAGCCGGATTTGTGCAGGTCGGCCGAAACAGACGTGACGCCCAGGACGGAGAAATCGAAGGCCGGGACTTCGTAGCCCAACTGCCGGACGGAGGGCGCGAGGATGCCTCCGACGCAGGCGTCGACGTGCAGCCAGAGCGCTCGCTCCTGGGCGATCGCGCCGATCTCGTCGATCGGGTCGACCAGGCCGAGAGAGTAGGAGGGCGCCGAGGCGTAGAGCGCCACCGTGTTGGGAGTGATAGCCGCCCGCATGGCCTCCGGGTCCGCGCGATGGTCAGCCGCCTGGGGCACGCGAACCACTTTTAGGCCAAGCATGTGGGCGGCCTTGCTCAGCGCGGGGTGAGCGGAGTAGGCCGCGACGATCTCGGGAGTGGCGCCGCCCCTGGCGTTCGCGCGCGCCCATTCGCGGACGGCGAAAATCGCCAGGAAGATGCTCTCGGTGCCGTACATGATTGGTCGGCGCCATTACACGCGTGGTTGGAGTCGAATCCACGGGCGACGAATCTGACGTTGATTGCGATGTCGGCGGGTATCGATTTGTTCGGGCTTTATTCCGCTTTGCTGGACGCTCGGCACGTCAGGCTGCACCAGCACCGAATGCTCGTGCGTGCC
>JANNGN010000150.1:0-2627 GCA_031403895.1 Rubrivivax sp.
GCTTGCCTTTCGCCACCAGGCCGTCGAGCGTGGCGCCCAGGCGGGCGGCGGCCTGTTGTGCCGCGCCTGGGCGCGCATCGAAAAGCAGCACCCCGTGGGCGGCCTGCGCTGCCCCCGGCGCGATGCCGACGCCCAAGATGCCGGCACCGACGACCAACACCCGTCCCCCTTGCAGCGGCCGATACGTCATCGGGCGCCGACCCACTCTGCTGGCCGCTTTTGCGGCCCTGCGCCGGCCAGCACGATCACGCGCACGCTATCGTCGGCGCCGAGTGCTTCGAACGCGGCGTCGAGCTCGGCGATCATGGCTTCGTCGAAGGCGTTGAAGACCGCAGGCCGTGCCATCGTCAACTGCGCCACGCCAGGGCTGCGGGTCGTGAGCTTCAGGGTGTTGTAGGTCGTGCTCATCAATACGTCTCGAGGTGCAGACGGCCTTCGCGCTTCATCGCCGCGCCCACCGTGTCCCAGTGCAAGCCGGCCTGTTGCGCCACGTCATGCAGCGCCAGCACCACGCCTTCTTCCATCGCTTTCAAGCCGCAGACATAGAAGTAGGCGTTGGGGTCGGCGAGCAGCGGCGCCAGGTCGGCCTTGCGATCACGCATCGCGTCTTGCACGTAGCGCTTGGGTTGTCCTGATGTGCGGCTAAACGCGAAGTTGATGTCGATGAAGTCTTTCGGCAGGTTCTGCAGCGGGCCAAAGTAGGGCAGTTCTTCCTGGCTGCGCGCGCCGAAGAACAGCATCAGTTTGCCGCCTTCGAATTTGCCCGATGCACGCAAGCGGCGCCGCCATTCCGTCATCGCCCGCATCGGTGCGCTGCCGGTGCCGGTGCAGATCATCACGACATGGCTCTTTGGGTGGTTGGGCATCAGGAAACTGGTGCCAAAGGGGCCGATGAGCTGCACGCTGTCGCCCACTTTCAGGTCGCACATGAAGTTGCTGGCGACGCCGCGCACCGGCACGCCGTGGTGGTCTTCGAGCACGCGCTTGATGGTCAGCGAGACGTTGTTGTAGCCCGGCCTTTCGCCGTTGCGCGGGCTGGCGATGCTGTACTGGCGCGGGTGGTGGGCGCGGCCGCTCAAGTCGGTGCCGGGCGGGATGATGGCGATGCTCTGGCCTTCCAGCACCGGGAAAGGCATGCTGCCAAAGTCCAGCACGATGTGGTGCGTGTCGTAGTCGCTCAAGCCCTGCTTGCCGACTTCGGTGACGCGCACGTTGCCCACCACAGTGGCTGAGATGTGCTTGTCGGCCGCCTTCGGTCCGTAGAGGTTGGTATAGGCGTGCGCAGCGCTCCACGGCGGCAGCGTGGCGCCGAAAGCGGCGCTGTTGAAGGCGGGCTCGGTGCCAGGCTCGGCGGGGGCTGCGGCTGCCACTTCTGGCGCCGCTTCTTCGGCCGTGACTTCGCCGCCCGAGAGTTCAGCCAGCTGGTCTCGGCTTAACTCCGCCGGCAGCTCATCCCACCCCATCTGCTCGTCCAGGCTGTAGGCCTTGACGAGCGGCATCTTGCGATAGTTGTCGATGCTGCCGGTGGGGCAGGGCGAGATGCAGTCATTGCACCAGTTGCATTTGCTCGCATCGACGACGTAATTGCGCGAGTCGTGCGTGATCGCGCCCACCGGGCACATCGTTTCGCAGGTGTTGCAGCGGATGCAGATTTCAGGGTCGATCAGGTGCTGTTTGATGAAAGTCACGGCCATGTCCATCGGCTGTCTCCGGGTCGAGGCTTAAGTGTGGCACCGAGCCGTCGCCCGTAGGGCAAGGCGAGCCATCAAGTGAACGCCGCGGAACCGGCTTTGCCGGGCCGCTGGCGTTGCCCCCTTGAGGGGGCAGCGGCGAAGCCGCTCCGGGGGTGGTCTCAACTACGCGAAACGGACGTATTCGAAATCGACGGGTTGGCGGTTGATGCCCATCACCGGCGGCGCGATCCAGTTGGCAAACTTGCCCGGCTCCACCACGCGGCCCATCAGGCTGGTGACAAAGGCGCGGTCGCCGCCGCTGGGCAGCCAGCGGTCAACGTTGGCCTTCCATTCGGCATCGCCGACTACACGCCCGTCGGGTGACACTTTCACGCCACTGAGCGCGCCGATGTTGCGGTGGAAAGCCTTGTGCGGCACCGTCAGCGTGAGCGGGATGCCGGCCTTTTCGAGCACCCTGTTCCAGCGGCCCACGCCAGCCACGCTGTCCTTGATGTAGTCGTCGCGCAGCACTTCGTTCAGCGCATTGAGCATCGGCACCTGCTTCTCAACCAGCTGACCATTGCGCGCCTCCAGCACCGGGTAGGTCTGGCCTTTCAGCACATGGTCGTCGGCGCGCTTGCCCTCTTCGTAGCGGCCCTTCAGGCCTGAGCTGTAGAAGATGGCGGCGTTGCTGGACTCGTCGGCGCCGAAGAGGTCGATCGTCACGCTGAAGTGGAAGTTGATGTAGCGCTGAATCGTCGGCAGGTCGATCACGCCGGCGTTGCGCAGCACGCTCACGTCGTCGGTCTTCAACTCGTTCATCTTCTGCGCCGTGCGCTGGATGATGCGGCTGATGCCGCTCTCGCCCACGAACATGTGGTGCGCTTCTTCGGTCAGCATGAACTTGGTGGTGCGTGCCAGCGGGTCGAAGGCACTTTCGGCCAGCGCACAGAG
>JANNGN010000151.1:0-15918 GCA_031403895.1 Rubrivivax sp.
CGGGCAGTCGTTGTAGTCGCCGCTCGGAATGCCGCCTTCGTGGATCAGTACGACGATGGCCTCGATGCCCTGCGCGCGCAGCTTGGGCACGAGTTCATTCACGGTCTGCGCTTCATCGCGGAACTGCAGGCCGGCCACGCCAGCCGGCACCACGATGCCGGGTGTGCCTTTCAGCGTGAGGCCGATGAACGCCACCGGGATGCCCTGGAAGCGCTTGACGCTGTAGGCCGGCAGCAACGTCAGGCCCGTCTTCGTGTCCACCGTGCTGGCGGCCAGGTACTGAAAGCCCGCGCCTTTGAACGCCGTGGCGCCCTTGCAGCCTTCGGTCGGGTGGCAGCCGCCGCGCTGCATCCGCAGCAACTCGGCAGCACCCTTGTCGAATTCGTGGTTGCCGACGGACGAAATCTCCAGCCCCATCAGGCTCAGGCTCTCGATGGTGGGTTCGTCGCGAAAAAGCGCACTGAGCAGCGGCGTGGCGCCGATCAGGTCACCGGCGGCGACGAAGACGTGGTTCGGGTTGGCCTTGCGCAAATCGGCCACGGCAGTGGCCAGGTGCTCGGCACCGCCGGCCGGCACGGTCAGCGTCTGGCCCGGCTTGGCCGGGTCCTGGATGCGCACGCCGCCGGGCGCCGGGCGCAGGTTGCCGTGGAAGTCATTGATGGCCAGCACACGCACCTTGACGGGCTCGGTGGAAACGGGGGCGGTGGTGGCGCAACCGGCCAACACGGCGGCGGTCAGAAGAGCTGACTTGAATGTGTAGCGCATGGTGAGTCTCTTTCCTGATCGTTCAGTAGGCGTTGCCTGCGGCTGGGCGCGCTGTGCCCGCCAGCACCGCTTCGATGTCGTTCAGCAAGCCGCTGGCGCCAATCCGAAAGCGCGCCGGCGTCAGCGCAGCCTGGCCCAGCATTTCAGCCGTTAGCTGCATGTACAGCACCGCGTCGGCCAGCGTGCGGATGCCACCCGCCGGCTTGAAGCCGACACGGCCGCACGCCTGCGGGTCGGTGGCAATAGCCGCCAACAGCAGCCGCGCCGCAGCCGGTGTGGCGGCGACCGGGCGCTTGCCGGTGCTGGTTTTCAGGAAGTCGGCGCCGGCGTCCAGCGCGATGCGGCAGGCTTGCAGGATCAGCGCTTCGTCGTTCAGTTCACCGGTCTCGACGATCACCTTCAGCACGAGGCCAACGCATTCGCGGCGCACCGCAGCCAGCAGCGTCGGCGCAGCCGCCAGGTCGCGGTAGGGGATGACGACATCCACCTCCTGCGCACCGGCGCTGACGATCTGGGCCGTTTCGCACACGGCGCGGCGGATGTCGCTGCTGCCGTCGGGAAAGTTGGCGACCGCCGCCACTGCAATCGTCGGCGGCAAGAGTGATCGCGCAAAGCCCGCCAGCTGCGGCCACACGCACACCGCAGCGGTGTGGCCCTGGCGGCTGGCGGGCCCCTGGGCGCGGGCGCACAGGGCTTCGATGTCGGCTTCGCCGCCCTGCGTGTCGTGGCCGTCGCTCAGGCTCGTCAGGTCCAGGCAGGCGAGCGCGAGTCTGGCGTTTTTGTGCGCGGTGTCTTCGTCGTTCATCTCAAATCTCCAGCGCCTGCAGCACGGCAGACAACAGTTGCACCGCACGCTCACTGGCACCGCTGGCCGCGGCCAGCGTGTGGGCGTGGCTGAGGATTTGTGCATCCATGCCGGCGGCCATGTTGGTCATCATCGACAGCGCCAGCACACGCAGGCCGGCGTGGCGCGCCAGGATGGTTTCGGGCACCGTGCTCATGCCCACGGCCTGGGCGCCAAAATTGCGCAGCATGCGGATCTCGGCCGGCGTTTCAAACTGCGGGCCCAGCACCCAGGCGTAGATGCCTTCGCGCAGCGGCGTGCCGGTGGCGGCGGCAACGGCCAGGGCCTGCGCGCGCAACTTGGGGCAATACGCGGCCGACATGTCGATGAAGCGTTTGTCGCCTGGCTCGTGGATGAGCGGCGAGCGCTGCACGATGTTGAGGTGGTCGCTGATCAGCATCAGCTCACCCGGGCGCATCGTGCTGTCCATGCTGCCGGCCGCGTTGGTCTGCACCAGCACCTGCACGCCGATGGCCGTGAGCGTGCGGATGGCGCCTTTCATGCCGTCGGGCTCGCCCGTTTCGTAGGCGTGTTGGCGGCCGGCCAGCACGGCGACTTCAATCTTGCCGATGCGGCCGGCTTTGAGCATGCCGGCATGGCCGCCGATGGCCAGCGCGGGGAAGGCGGGCAGGTCGGCGTAGGGCACTTCGACGGCGTCCTGCACCTGCCGTGCAAAGAGGCCCCAGCCCGAGCCAAGCAGCACGGCGACCTTCGGCGCGCGCGCCTCAAGGCGCTGGCGCAACGTGGCCGCACTGGCTTCGATGAGGTCGGCGTTCATGGCTTCAGGGCGGGTGGCAGGTGCGCGGGGCCGAAGCTGCTGGGCAGCAAGTCGCCAAGTGTGAACGAGGCGCGATGCCCCGTCATGTCAGCCGCCCACACCGGGCAATCGCCAGCCGCAAATTCGCGCAGCTTCTGCCGGCAGCCACCGCAGGGTGTCACGACTTCGGCGCCTTCCGCGCACACCGCCACCGCCTGCACGCGCTTGCCGCCTGCGGCCACCATCACGGCGAGGGCCGAGGCTTCGGCGCACCAGCCCTGCGGGTAGGCCGCATTTTCGACGTTGCAGCCGGCGTGGATGCGGCCCTGTTCGTCCAGCACGGCGGCGCCAACCGCGAAGCGCGAGTACGGCGCGTGGGCGTGTGCGCGCACGACCTGCGCGGCGGCGATCAGCGCCGCCTTTGAATCATCAACGCTCTTTGACATAGGGCCTCCCGAGTGCCTTGGGTGCAACAGCGTTGCCGATGAAACCAGCCAGCAGCACCACCGTCAACACATACGGCAAGGCCTGGATCGCCTGCACCGGCACCGCGCCGATCAGCGGCAGCTGCGCGCCCTGCAAACGGATCGACACCGCGTCCAGAAAACCAAACAGCAGGCAGGCCCACAGCGCGCCCACCGGGTGCCACTTGCCGAAGATCAGCGCGGCCAGCGCCATGTAGCCGCGGCCAGCGGTCATGTGCGGGATAAAGCTCGGGTTCTGCGCCAGCACCAGGTAGGCGCCGGCCAGTGAAGCCAGCACGCCGTTGAGCGCCAGCGCCTGGTAGCGCAACCGCTTCACCGACACACCAGCGGCGTCCACCATGCTCGGGTTTTCGCCCGCCGCGCGCAGGCGCAGGCCGAAGCGCGTGCGGTACAGCAGCCACCACACTGCGGCCACCAGCAGCAGCGCGCCATAGACCATCAGGTTGTGGCCGAAGAACGCCAGCGCCAGCGTGCGGCCGATCCACGGCACTTGCGCGACCACTTCCCCAGCGCCCTTGAACCAGCTCTCCAGGCGCACGCTGTCGGGCACCGGCGGTGTCTGCCCGCCCTGCGCGAACCAGGCAATGCCCAGCACCACCGTCAGGCCGGCGGCCGTCATCGTGATGGCCATGCCGAGCACGACCTGGTCGCCGCCGTGGCTGACGCAGGCATAGCCATGCAGCATCGACAGCGCAATGCCCACCGCCAGTGCTGCGGCCAGTGCCAGTGCGAGTGAACCGGTGGTGACGCCGACGGTCGCAGTGGCAAAAGCCGTCATCAGCATCTTGCCTTCCAGCCAGAGGTCGATGACGCCAGAGCGTTCACACAGCACGCCGGCCAGCGCGCACACGATCAGCGGCACGCTGACACGCAGCGTGCTGGCGATGACCGTGCCGACCAGCACTTCATCCATGGCGGCCACCGCCGAGATTGCGCCAGGCCTGCAACAACAGCGGCGCCGCCACCTGCGCCATCGCACCCGCAAAGAGCACGATCAGCCCTTGCAGCATGAACACCATGTCGCGGCTGAAGCCGTTGATCTCGAAGGCCAGCTCCGACCCGCCCTGGTACAGCGCGCCAAAGAGCAGCGACGCCAGCACGATGCCCAGCGGATGGTTGCGGCCGATCAGGCTGACCGCAATGCCGGCGAAGCCTGCCCCGGCAACAAAGTCGGGCAGCAGGCGGCCGTGTACGCCGGCGATTTCGTTCACGCCGACGAGGCCGGCCAGTGCGCCCGACGCCGCCATCGACAGCACGATCAGCCGCTGCGGCTGGATGCCGGCGTACAGCGACGCGTCGGGCGCGAAACCCACCGCACGCAGCGAATAGCCGGGGCGGCTCTTCCACAGCGCCAACCAGGTCAGCAGCGCCGCAAGACCCGCCAGCAGAACGGTCAAATTGAGCGGTGTGCGGGGCCAGGAGATGCCGACCCACGCAAGCGCTTCGTGTACCCCCGGCATGTGGGCCGAAGGCGCAAACGCGCGGCTCTCGGGCGTCATGTTGCCGGGCTCCTTCAGCGTGCCCACCAGCAAGTAGCTCAGCAGCGCGGCGGCGATGAAGTTGAACATGATGGTCGTGATCACCGTGTGGCTGCCGCGCCAGGCCTGCAGCGCACCGGGCACCGCCGCCCACACCATGCCGAAGAGCACGGCGCTGGCCACCATCAGCGGCAGCATCAGCCAGGCCGGCAAGTGTGCGGACCACGCGAGTGCGGCCAAGCCTGCGCCCAGGCCACCCATCATGGCCTGGCCCTCACCGCCGATGTTGAAGAGGCCGCCATGGAAGGCGACGGCGACGGCAAGCCCCGTGAAGACGAAGGTGGTGGCGTAGTAGAGCGTGTAGCTGATGCCGGCTTTGGAGCCGAAGGCGCCCTTGATCAGCAGCGCCAGCACCTGCTCGGGCTTGAAGCCGACGAGGGCGACGACGAGGCCGGCGACCAGCAATGCGAAGGCCAGGTTGACGGCTGGCAGCAGCGCCACGTCCATCCAGCGCGGGAGTTCGACGGGTTGGCTCATGGGCCAGCTTTCCTGGCGCGCACTTTGCTCGGCCTGGTCTTTGCGGCAGTGGTGGCGGCCGGCGCATTCAAGGCATAAAACTCATGCAGCTTGGCCGCCAGCATCTGCTTGTCGGGCAGCTGCGTCTGGTACTGCGCCACGAGCGCGGGTGACAGCGTGCGGCTCAGCGCGTACTCCACCACCTCGCTGTCCTTCGACGCGCACAGCAGCACGCCGATGGCCGGGTTCTCGTGCGGCTTCTTCTTTTCGCGGTCCAGCGCTTCGAGGTAGAAGTTCAGCTTGCCCAGATGTTCGGGCTCGAAGCGGTCCGCCTTCAGTTCGATCGCCACCAGGCAGTTCACCCGCGGTGAAAAAACAGCAGGTCAACGGCGAAGTCGCGCCCGCCCACCTGCAGCGGGAACTGCGAGCCGACGAAGCAGAAATCGCGGCCCAATTCGATGAGAAAGGCGCGAAGCTGTGCCAGCAGGCCGCTGTGCAGATCGGCCTCGGTATGGGCGGCCGGCAGATTCAGGAACTCGACCGAATACGCGTCCTTGAACACGTTTGCGGCGGCGTCGCCATGCATTTGTGTCAGCGCTGCCGACGCTTTTGCCGGGCTCAGCAGCGCGCGCTCGAAGGCGCCCAGGCGGTACTGGCGCTCCGGCTCGCGTTTGCCCCAGCGCTGCTGCACTGCCATGCGCAGGTAGAACTCGCGTTCTTCAGCGCGCTTGGACTGGGTCAGGATGATCAGGTTGTGCGTCCACGGCAGTTGTGTCACCAGTGGTGTCACTTTCTCGTCGGCGCTGTAGGCCTCGAAGAACTGCCGCATCCGGAACAGGTTTCTGCGCGTGAAGCCGCGCTGCCCTGGCATCGTGTGCGCCAGGTGCTGCGCCAGGCGGTCCACTACGCCTTCGCCCCAGACAGAGGCAGCCAGCTTGGCGCTGATGTAGTGGCCAATGCGCCAGTACAAACCGACGAGTTCGCTATCGACTGCCTGGTAGGCCCGCTGGCGCGCCTGCTCGATCAGGCCCACCACTTCGGCGAAAGCGGCGTCCAAAGAAAGACCCGCACTGACTTGCGCGCGAGCTTGCCCCTTTCGGGCGCGCGACTTCGGCGCCGGCGCCTTGATGATCACGCCGCAACCCCACCCATCAACCGCCCCAGCGCCGCCACCGAACACGCATCGATCGGCAACTCCCCCGCAATGCGCCCGGCATTCATCACGATCACACGGTCGCTCAGGGCCAGGATCTCGTCCAGTTCCGACGACACCAGCAGCACCGCACCACCCGCATCGCGCATGGCACGCAGCCGGCCGTGGATGAATTCAATGGCGCCGATATCGACGCCGCGTGTCGGCTGGCCGACCAGCAGCACCTGCGGCGCCAGCGAAGCCTCTCGTGCCAGCACCAGTTTTTGCTGGTTGCCACCGCTGAACTTGGAACTGCGCAACTGCGGGTTGCGCGGCCGCACGTCGTAGCGCTCCATCATCTGCGCACAGGCTTCGCGCATCTGGCGCTGGCGCATCCAGCCGCCGCGGCTGTAGCGCGGCTGGTTCTGGTGGCCCAGCACCGCCGATTCCCAGGCGTCGAACGGCAGCACCAGCGCACGCTTGTGGCGGTCTTCAGGCACCTGCGCGTTGCGCAGCGCGCGCGCCGCGCGGGTGTCGATCCAGGCCTGCGGCGTGAAGGCGCGGCTGCCGACTTGCAGCGTGCCCTGGCTCGGCGTCAGCAAGCCCGACAGCACGTCGAGCAGCTCGCTCTGGCCGTTGCCCGAGACACCGGCGATGCCGACGATCTCGCCGGCACGCAGGGTCAACGAGACATCGATCAGGCGCTGCACACCGAGTGCGTCGCTGACCCCCAGGCCTTGTGCCTGCAGCAGCACAGCGCCGGGCTTGGCTGCCGCGCCTGCGGCAGCGTCGCGGCCCAGGTTGACACGCCGGCCCACCATCGCTTCGGCCAGGCCATCAAGGCTGGTGTCGGCAATCGAGCAGTCCAGCACCACCTGGCCGCCACGCATCACGGTGACGGCGTCGCACAACGCCATGATCTCTTTCAACTTGTGCGTGATCAGCAGCACCGTGGTGCCGCGTTCGCACAGCCGGCGCAGGGTCAAGAAGAGGTGCTCGGTTTCCTGCGGCGTGAGCACCGCCGTGGGCTCGTCCAGGATCAGGATGCGCGCGCCGCGGTACAGCGCTTTCAGGATTTCGAGCCGCTGGCGCTGGCCCACCGGCAGGTCCTGCACCAGCGCGTCCAGATCGACGACGAGGCCGGTGTCGTGCATCAGCACATCCAGCCGCTGCCGCACCTGCGCGCGTGCGCGTTGCAGCCGCCAGTCGGGTTCGGCGCCGAGCATCACGTTGTCCAGCGCGCTCAGCGTGTCCACGAGCATGAAGTGCTGGTGCACCATGCCGATGCCGAGTGCGATGGCCTCACGCGCGCCGGTGATGCGCGCCGGCTGTCCTTCGACGTCGATCTCGCCCGCGTCGGCCTGGTAGAAGCCGTACAGGATCGACATCAGCGTGCTTTTGCCCGCGCCGTTTTCACCCACGATGCCGTGCACCGTGCCCGCCGCCACGCTCAGGTACACGTCACGATTTGCATGCACCGCGCCAAAGCGCTTTTCGATGCCGCGCATGGCCACGGCCGGTGGCCCAGCCGCAGCGGCGTGCGCGTGCATGCCGCTCAGGTTTATTTGCAGGCGCTGGCGCTCATGTAGTCGATGACCTTGATCTTGCCGCTGATGATGTCGGCCTTGGCGGCATCGACCTTTTTCTTCATGTCGGCACTGACGAGCTTGGCGTTGTGTTCGTCCAGCGCGTAGTCCACGCCGCCTTCAGCCAGGCCCAGCGAAGCGACGCCCGGCTTCACGCCCTTGAAGGCTGTATAGACCGCCACGTCAACGCGCTTGACCATGCTCGTGAGCATGGTGCCGGGTTGCAGGTGGTTCTGGTTGCTGTCCACGCCAATGGCCAGTTTGCCGGCATCCTTGGCGGCCTGATAGACACCGATGCCGGTGCCCCCGGCGGCCGCGAAGACGACATCCACGCCACCGGCAAACTGCGCCTTCGCCAGTTCAGCGCCGCGCGCCGGGTCGTTCCAGGCTGCTGGCGTGGTGCCGGTCATGTTGGCGCTGACTTGCGCTTTCGGGTTGGCGTAGGTGGCGCCTTGCTCAAAGCCGCACTGGAAGCGGCGGATGAGCGGGATGTCCATGCCGCCGACGAAGCCCACCTTGCCGGTCTTGCTGGCCATCGCGGCCATCATGCCGACGAGGAAACTGCCTTCATGTTCCTTGAACACGATGCTCTGCACGTTGGGCAGGTTGACCACGCTGTCGATGATGGCGAACTTGAGTTTGGGGAAATCCTTGGCCACCTTTTCAACTGCGCTGCCCTGGCTGAAGCCGATACCGACGATGGGGTCGGCGCCGCGCTCGGCCATGCGGCGTTGCGCCTGTTCACGCTGCGCGGGGTTGGAGATCTCGAATTCGAGATAGGCCTTGCCACTTTCCTTTTTCCAGCGCTCGGCACCGTCAAAGCCTGCCTGGTTGAAGGACTTGTCGAACTTGCCGCCCATGTCGTAGATGACGGCGGGTTCGGCCAGGGCGGCGGTCGAAGTGATGGCCGAAGTGATGGCCAAGGCGGCGAGCAGGTTGGTCTTGAAGATCATGGCAGGAGAGTCTCCGCGCAGGTGGTTGGTCAGGATAGCAAGAGTCGAGCCGTCGGCCCGTCCCGGTTCGCCCTACGTCAACGGGCGGTGCAGCACTGCGGGCACGGCTCTCGCTAGCATCCGACCATGAACGCATTTTCAGAACTCTCCGCCGACCGGGTTGGCCGCGCCCTGCCCAAGGTGCTGCTGCACGAACACCTGGACGGCGGCCTGCGCGTGGCCACCTTGCTGGACTTGTTGCAACAGCGTGGCATCACCGCGCCCGCGCCCGACGAGGCGAGCCTGGCCGCCTGGTTCAACGCCAACGCCCACGCCGGCAGCCTGGAGAAGTATCTCGAAGGCTTTGCGCTCACGGTCGCCGCCATGGCCAGCCCGGCGGCGTTGCGGCGCGTGGCCTTTGAAGCGGCCGAGGACGCCCGCGCTGACGGCGCGGTGCTGGCCGAATTCCGCATTGCGCCGCTGCTGTTTGAGGCGCATGGCTTGTCGGGCGAGGCGACGGTGGAAGCGCTGCTCGAAGGCCTGGCGCAGAGCCCGCTGGCCACGGGCCTGATCGTCTGCGGCATGCGCCATCTGCCCCCTGAACAAACGCAGCGCGCGGCACGCCTGGCGCTGCGCTACCAAGGCCGGGGCGTGGTGGGCTTTGACCTGGCCGGCGCTGAATTTGGCCATCCGCCTGCGGAGCATGCGGCCGCGATCACGCTGGTGCGCGACGCCGGCCTGCCACTCACGCTGCACGCCGGTGAAGCCGACGCTGCCGAGCGCGTGCTGGAAGCCGGCCGCCTGGGCGCCGCGCGCATCGGCCACGGCGTGCGGCTGGTGGATGCGCTTTCAGCCCCCGCAGGCTCGGCTCGGCGCGCGCTGGTGGACGAGGCGATCGCGCTCGATCTGCACCTGGAAGTCTGCCCCACCAGCAACGTACACACGGGCGCTGCGCTGTCGATTGCCAGCCACCCCATCAGCGCGCTGTGGCAGGCGGGTCTGTCGCTGAGTTACCACACCGACAACCGCCTGATGAGCTGCATCACGCACAGTTCAGAGGCGGCCGAGCTGCTGCGCCACACCGCGTTGACGCGCAGCGACCTGCTGGCGATGGCGCGCCAGGCGGCGGCGGCGTCCTTCTTGCCAGAAGCCGCCCGCACGGCGGCTTTGACCGCCATCAACGCGGCTGCGTCTTGAGCGCCAGGCTGCGGCGGCGCGCCACCCCAACCACCGCCCACAAGCCTGCCAGCAGCAGCGCTGCCGAGCCCGGCTCGGGCACGCTGGTCACCGCCGCCATCGGCAGGCCCACGTCGGCCATGATTGCCAGGTCCAGCGCCGAGATCTCGTAGCGCGTGCCGCGGTAGAACCCTTCGCCGTTCATCAGGTCCGGAATCAAGCCCGCGCCGCCGCGCGCACCGCTGTTGCCCAGGTGAGCGTAGTTGCCGAAAGTCAGCGGCACCGCGCCGCCGTACAGGCCAGCGGCCTGCGGAGCCGAAAAGTACAGCGTGGTGCCCTCTGCACCCTGCGCGGGCGCAACCAGCGCGTCAAAGCTCGAAGCGTAGTTGCCAGGCGCCTGGCCGCTGTTGCCGTCGAGCCAGCCGTTGAAGGCGAAGGCATGACCCCATTCGTGCAGCAGCACTGAGAACGCGTCAGTGCGGTCGGTGGGCACCGCGCTGGCCATGCGCAGCGGGTCAGGGTCGAACCAGAGTTCGTTCTGCAGGAAGCCGCTGCTGCCGATGTTGATCTGGATGTCGGGCGCGGCGCCATTGGCATCGACGCCGGTGCGCCACTCGAAGGCGGCACCTTGTTCATAGAGCGCCTGGCCCGCGCTGCCCGTGCCGACCCAGGCCGACGCCAGGCTGTGGCCGCTGGAGGTGGCGATGGTCGCAAAGCTGATCTGCACCGTGAGGGCTGCACCGGCCTGCGGGGGCGCAAAGTGATTCGTCCAGGCGCTGCCGGCAGCCACCGTCAGGCGTTGCAGGTCGGCGTAGTAGGCCGAGTAGCTTGACCCGGGGTCGTCGAAGACCACGCTGATCTGCGCTGCCGCCGGGCCCGCGGCGGCGCAGAAGAGCAGGGAACACAAGGTGGCTTTGAGGCGCAACATAAGACTTCCTTCTCGCGCGGCCATGCGGGTACACGGCGCAAGTTAGAAGAAATATCCGAGTCCGGCAAGCCCGTCCGTGCGGACCCGCACACCAACACCCCAAGCCGGGGGGTCGTCGCTATGACGGTGTTACGGCCAGGTCCAGGTCCAACTGCCGCGCGACCTTCAACACCTGCAAGCAGGCGCGGGCCACCTCTTGCCCCTTGGCGACAAAGTGGCGCGCAAAGAACTCGTGGTGTTCGGCGTGGCCGTGGAAGGCCTGCGGCGTGAGCACGCACGACAGCACCGGCACGCCGCTGTCCAGCTGCACGCGCATGAGGCCGTCAATCACCGCAGCGGCGACAAATTCGTGGCGGTAGATGCCACCGTCCACCACCAGGCCGCAAGCCACGATTGCCGCGTGGCGGCCCGCGCGCGCAAGGCGCTGTGCGACGAGCGGGATCTCGAAGGCGCCGGGCACCTCGAAGCAGTCCACCTGCTCAATGGGCAGGCCCTGGCGCGCCAGTTCAGCCAGCAGGGAATGCTTCGCCTGCGACACGATGTCGGCGTGCCAGGTGGCGCTGATGACGGCAATGCGGGTGCTGGCAAGCTGACTCATGGGACATCGCGGAAAGAGTGACGAAGGCAGTCTAGGAGCGGACAACCACCCATGCTGTCACCGCAGCGACGCCACGGTTCGGCGCGCTCAGTCCGCCGGCGCTTCCAGGTAGTCGCACGCCAGGTGCGCCAACGCGCGCACGCCCAGCAGCAGCCCGGTTTCATCGACATAAAAGCGCGGCGAATGGTTGGGCGCGGCCTTTTTCGGGTCCACTTCGGGCGGCGTCACGCCCAGGAAGATGAAGAGGCCCGGCACCACGCGCTGGAAGAAGCTGAAGTCTTCCGACCCCGTGACCTTGGGCACCAGGTTCAACCCCGCCCCAGCCACGCGCTGCAGCGTGGGCAGCATGGCAGCGGTGAGCACCGGGTCGTTCACCGTGACGGGGTAGTTCTTGTTGATGCAGACCTGGCAGCCGGCGCGTGAGCCACGGCTGACAGCTTCGGCGAGCGTCGTCACGCGCTCGTGGATCTCGTCGCGCATCTCTTCGTTGAAGGTGCGGATGGTGCCGCGCATCTCCACGCTGTCGGGGATGATGTTTTCGCGCACGCCGCCACGGATCATGCCGATCGTCACCACCGCCGGCTCCTGCGTCAGGTCGATCGTGCGGCTGACTACTGTTTGCAGGCCCAGCACCACCTGCGCCGCCGTCACGATGGGGTCCACGCCGAGCCACGGCGCGGCGCCGTGCGTCTGGCGGCCGTGTACGGTGATCTTGAGCTTGTCGGAACTGGCCATCGTCGGCCCGCTGCGGTAGCCGATGGTGCCGGTGGCCTGGCGCGACGTGACGTGCAGGCCGAAGATGGCGCGCGGCGTGGGCTTTTCCAGGGCGCCCTCGGCAATCATCATCTTGGCGCCGCCGTCTTCGCCTTCGGGCGGCATTTCTTCGGCCGGCTGGAAGATGAATTTCACGCTGCCGCGCAGTTGCGCGCGCAGCCCGGAAAGCACCTGCGCCACGCCCATCAGGATGGCGACGTGGCAGTCATGCCCGCAGGCGTGCATGACGCCCACGTCTTCGCCATTCCACTGCCCGCGCGCCTTGCTGGCGAACGGCACATCCACCTCTTCCTTCACCGGCAGGCCGTCCATGTCGGCGCGCAGCGCCACCACCGGGCCGGGCAGGGCGCCCTTGAGCAGGCCGACGACGCCGGTGTGGGCGACGGCCGTACGCACCTCGTCGAAGCCCAGTTCACGCAAATGCGCAGCCACGATGCCGGCGGTGCGGAATTCGCGGTTGCCGAGCTCGGGGTGCTCGTGCAGGTCACGCCGCCACGCGATGACGGCGGCTTCGACCGCAGCGACTGCTGCGTCAATGGCGGGTGCGAGTGAGCTGGCGCTGATGGGGCTGGGGGTGGTCATCAAGGGTCCTGCGGCTGAACGGGATGGGGCGCATTGTGGGCGCCCGGTGCCCGGGGTTTGGCGCGGCGCTTGTGCCTCGGCAGCAGCGGCTGTGCGGCGCTGACGGCAGGCACCTGCACGGCGCTGATGACGCCGCCGCCCAGGCAGACTTCACCGTCGTACAAGACGGCGCTCTGGCCTGGCGTAACCGCCCACTGCGGCGTGCTGAAGTCCAGGTGCAGGCCGTCTGCCAGTGGCGTGTAGAGGCAGGGCGCATCGGCCTGCCGATAGCGCGTCTTGGCGGCCAGCGCGCCGGCCTTGGGTGGCGCGTCGGCCACCCAGCTCAGGTCGGCCGCGTCGAGCCACGCCGACTGCAACCACGGGTGGTCATGGCCCTGCACCACATGCAGGATGTTATGCGCCTGGTCCTTGTGCGCCACGTACCAGGGTGCATGCGCGCCGCCGTCCTTGCCAAGTTCAGCCACGCCACCGATGCCCAACCCCTGTCGCTGGCCCAGCGTGTAGAAGGACAGGCCCACATGACGGCCCAGGTCGCGCCCGCGCTCGTCCAGCATCGGCCCCGGTGTGTGGCTCAGGTAGCGGTTGAGGAACTCGCGGAACGGCCGCTCGCCGATGAAGCAGATGCCGGTGCTGTCTTTCTTCCGTGCATTCGGCAGGCCAATGTCGGCGGCAATGCAGCGCACCTCGGTCTTGTGCAATTCGCCCACCGGGAACAGCGTGCGCGCCAGTTGCGCCTGCGTCAGCCGGTGCAGGAAATAACTCTGATCCTTGGCGGGGTCCAGGCCCTTGAGCAGCTGGAACCGGCCTTCGCGCTCACGCACTCTGGCGTAGTGGCCGGTGGCGATCTTTTCTGCACCCAGGCGCACGGCGTGGTCGAGGAAGGCCTTGAACTTGATCTCGGCGTTGCACAGCACATCGGGGTTCGGCGTGCGGCCGGCGCTGTATTCGCGCAGGAATTCGGCGAACACACGCTCTTTGTACTCGGCGGCGAAATTGACGTGTTCGATCTCGATGCCGATCACGTCGGCCACCGCCGCTGCATCCACGAAGTCGATGTTCGACGAGCAGAATTCACCGTCGTCGTCTTCCTCCCAGTTCTTCATGAAAATGCCGACCACCTCGTGCCCCTGCTGCTTGAGCAGCCAGGCGCTGACCGCAGAGTCCACGCCCCCGCTCAGGCCCACCACCACGCGCTGCTTGGCTGACTGCTTGACTGTCATTCTTGAATTATCCCGGTACCCGACAATCATCAGTTCGCATCCCAGAAAGCGCCCCCTATGTCAACCGACGGTTTTCACGTCCACGGCCCGCACGAGCACGAAGTCGAGCACGCCGTGCAGCACGGCGCCAAGAGCAGCCACACCGGTCTCATCGCCGTCACCACCGCCGTGCTGGCCACCGTGGGCGCGCTGTTTTCGTACATGGGCGGCGCCACCCAGGCCAACGCCGGCCTGTACAAGAACAACGCCGCCATCAAGAAGACCGAAGCGTCGAACCAGTGGAACTACTACCAGGCCAAGAGCAGCAAGCAGAACCTGGCTGAACTGGCCTTGGTGCTGGCGCCCGACGACAAACGCGCGGGCTACAAAGACGAAGTTGAGCGCTACAAGAAAGAGAAGGCCGAGGTCAAGCTGGCGGCTGAAAAGCTGGAAACCGACGCCACCCGCTGGGACCAGCAGTCCGACAGCCAGATGCACCTGCACCACCGCTGGGCCCAGGCCACGACCGCATTGCAAATCGCCATCGCGCTGGCAGCCATCGCGCTGCTGACGGGCCGCAAGTGGCTGGAGGTCGGCATGTATGGCGTCGCCGTTTTGGGCGTGCTGCTGGGCGTGGCCGCCACCTTGCACGCGTGACGGTTCAACCCGGCGCATAACCCTGCGCATAACCCTGCGCCACGACTTGCAGCGACTGCCGCACGCGCACCACCACGGCAGATTCACCATGCGCTGACAGCAGCAGTTGCTGGGTGGCACGCGTCATGCCCACGTAGAGCAGGCGCAACGCGTCTTCCAGCAATTCATCGCGCATCGGCATGGCCTGCAGACCGGCAATGAAGACCCAGGGAAACTCCAGCCCCTTGGCGCTGTGCAGCGTGAGCAGCTTGACGCTGTCGTGGTGCCAGTCGAAGCGCTTGAAGGCCAACGCGTTCATGCTCTGCAGCGGCACCAGCGCGCGCCGCAGCGCGGCTTCGATGGCACGCATCTGCGGCCGCGTGCGGCACAGCACCGCCATCTCGGGCCAGGCCACGCCGTCTGCGCGCGCTTGCTGCATGCGGGCCACGATCAGCTCGGCTTCTTCACGTTCATGGCGCGCGTGCATCAGCACCGGCAGCGGCCCATGGCGGCCGCCGCTGGCGGGTTGCACGAGCTGCATCTCGTCGTCGCTGTGTGCCAGGCCGTCGCCTTGCAGCAGGCTTTGTGCGCAGTGCACGGCCAGCGCCAGCACCTCGGCGGTGTTGCGGTAGTTGAGCTTCAGGATGCTCGTGCGGCCGCGTGCGTCGATGCCGACGCTGGCGAAGTTGAACTTGCGCCGCCGCGCCTGGTAGATGCTCTGCGCGTCGTCGTACAGCACCAGCAGGCTCTGCGTCTCGGGCGCCACCAAACGCGCTGCCATGCGCAGCCAGGCGTCTTCGAAGTCATGCGCTTCGTCGATCAACAGCGCGGTGTACTGGCCAGCCGGCACGCGGCCGCTGTCCAGCGCACGCTCCAGCACCAGCGCCAGCGCGTCGAAATACTCGCTGCCGCGCTGGCCTTCGGGTTCGTCGAGCTGGTAGCTGCGCACCATGTCCTGGCACCAACTGTGGAAGGTGCGCACCTGCACGCGTTCATCCACACCGCGCTGGCGCAGCAGCGCTTCGATGCGGCTGGCGAGGGTGCGGTTGAAGCACATCACGAGGATCGGCTTGTCGGCCCGCGCCGCTGCCGCCAAAAACTGCGCGCGGAAGAGCAGGATCATCGTCTTGCCCGAGCCCGCCGCGCCGTGGATGACGCGGTGGCCGTCGCCCAGCGTACGCGCAACCTGCTCTTGCTGCAGGTCCATCACGGCCACCAGGTCGGGCAGGGCGGGTGACTGTTCATCAGGCCGCGTGTCGCCGTCAAAGGCCAGCCGGGCCTGCGTCGGCAGCCGCACTTCCGGAAACAGGTGCCAGCGGATGCGGTCGCGCTGTGGCAGCGTCAGTGTGTGCGGGTAGCTCACGGTGAACATGCCCCACAGGCGCTGCTGGAAGCGGGCCGCATCGAAGTCGGGTTCCAGGTCGTCGCGCAGCAGCGTGCGCGCGCTCGGGAACAAGGCCTCGAAGTCGGTGCTGGCCACGTCGGCACGGCGCAGCCCGCCCAGCACCACGCCCCAGCCGTAGGGGAACA
>JANNGN010000152.1:0-3715 GCA_031403895.1 Rubrivivax sp.
GGTGGCCGCGCCGGACTTGCTGCTGCTGGACGAGCCGACCAACCACCTCGACATCGACGGCATCGAATGGCTGCAGGAACTGCTGGTGTCCTGGCGCGGCGCGCTCGTCTTCGTGTCGCACGACCGCGCCTTCATCGACGCGGTGGCAACGCGCATCATCGAACTCGACCGCGGGCAACTGCGCAGTTATCCCGGCAGCTTCAAGACCTTCGAGTCCACCAAGGCGCGCGAACTGGAAGACGAAGGTCTGGCCAACGCGCGCGCCGAAAAACTGCTGGCGCTGGAAGAGGTGTGGGTGCGCAAGGGCGTGGAAGCGCGGCGCACGCGCAGCGTGGGGCGGGTGCAACGGCTGGTGAAGCTGCGCGAACAGCGTGCCGCGCGGCGCGACCAGCTCGGCCAGGTGCGGCTGGAACTGGACGCCGGCCTGCCACCGGGCAAGATCGTGGCCGAGCTCAAAAACGTCGGCATGCATTTCGGTGATAAGCAGTTGATCAAGGACTTCACCGCCACCATCCTGCGTGGCGACAAGGTCGGCCTGATCGGCCCCAACGGCAGTGGCAAGACCACCCTGCTCAAGCTGATCCTGGGCGAACTGCAGCCCACCAGCGGCAGCGTGCGCCAGGGCACGCGGCTGCAGGTGGCCTACTTCGACCAGATGCGGGCTGCGCTGGACCTGGACGCCACGCTCGTTGACACCATCAGCCCGGGCAGCGAGTGGATCGAGCTGGGCCAGGAACCGAAGATCACGCGCAAGCACGTGATGAGCTACCTCACCGACTTCCTGTTCTCGCCAGAACGCGCGCACTCGCCCGTGCGCACGCTGTCGGGCGGCGAACGCAACCGCGTGCTGCTGGCACGCCTGTTCGCGCTGCCGGCCAATGTGCTGGTGCTGGACGAGCCGACCAACGACCTCGACATCGACACGCTGGAGCTGCTGGAAGAACTGCTGCAGTCCTACGCCGGCACGGTGTTCCTGGTCAGCCACGACCGGCGCTTTCTGGACAACGTGGTCACCAGCACGATCGCCTGGGAGGGCGACGCCAGCTACGGCGGCCGGCCGGGCCTCTGGCGCGAATACGAAGGCGGCTACGAGGACTGGAAGATTCAGCGCGCACGGGGTCGGGTGGCGGCGACAGCCGCACCGGCGGCCAAGGTGGCAGCCACCACCAAGTCCGCGCCCGCCAAGGCCAAGCTCAGCTACAAGGAGCAGCGTGAGCTGGACGCTTTGCCCTCGCGCATCGAAGCGCTGGAAGCCGAGCAGAAGGTGCTGCATGAACAGCTCGCCAGTCCCGGCCTGTACACGCAGTCCTCTGCCCGAGCGAGCGAGCTGCACGCCCGCAACGAAGCCATCGATGCCGAACTGATGGCCGCACTGGAGCGCTGGGAACTGCTGGGCGCGCGCTGAAGGCCGCTGCAGTCTTCAGTGCGCGCCGCCGGCTGCCGGGTGCGCGCGCGTGACGATCAGCCCGGCTTGCAGGTACAGGCCGTTGAGCAGGCGCATCGCACGTTCACGGTCCAGGCCAGGCCAGCCGCTGATCTCATGCAGCGGCGTGCTCTGGCGGCGCAGGCGCGTCATCGCCGACGCCAGCGGCCCGCCCAGCGACAGCGACGACAGGTCGGTGCTGGGCGCGATGCGGTAAGCCACCGGGCCGGCGATTTCCGGCAGCAGTTCAGCGCGCGAACCGTGCAGCGCCAGCGCCCACAGCACCACACCCAGCGGCGCCAGATGCGATTCGTCGGTGAGTTCACCACCCGGGGCCGCCGGCTCCACCTGCAGCACCTTCAGCATCGACCAGCGCAGCAGTCCCCACTGCGCCAGCGGCAACGGCGCATGTACCAGCCGCTCCACCGGCAGCACGGTCAGCGGCAGCACAAGGGCTTCGTGCTGCAACAGCATCCGCAAGGGCCGTGCGTGGCGCACTGCGGCAGCCACCACTTCCAGCACCTCGATGCCGGGCTTGTGCGCCTGGGCTTCGAAACGCTGCAGGTCCAGCAGCAGTGACCGGTCAAGCGTGGACTGCAGCGTGCTGCCCGGCGCACCGTCGCTGCCTGGCGCAGCGGCGCGCAAGCGGCGCTGGAAGTCGCTGACCCGGGGCAACACGGTGTCGAAGTTGGGCTGGGTTGAATCGAAAGGGGAGGCCAAGCAGCTATTGGACCCGTGGCGGCGCCCCGGTCTTTGCGGCGCGTGGTTTCAATGGTTTCAGGATGTGCGTGCGGTACGGCATTCAACACCGCACCAGCACCAGCTACAACTTCAACTCCAGCCGCAACTGCCAGTTCGTGTAGCTCGGCCCGAAACTCTCCGATGTGATGCGCTCTCTCACGCCAGTCGCCACGTTCACCGACCCGTTCACGCCCGTGGTGCCGTAGTCGCGCGGATCGATGTTGTTGGCCAGCAGGCGCAGGCCTGTCGTCGGGTTGAGAGTCCACAGCGTAAACACGTCCCACACCTGCTTGGTGCTGACCCGGGTGCTCTGGTCCACGTCCAGCCGCGTGGTGTAGCCGGGCACCCAGTTCAGGTTACCACCCAAAGTGAGTGGCACGCCGCGCAGGCGGTAATCGGCGCCGATGTTTCCGCTGGCCTTGGCCTGCTGGTCCAGGCGGTTGTCGGGGCCGGGCACGCTGTTGACGCGGCTGGTGTACAGGCTCAGGTTGGTCTTCAACTCCACGCCCGGCGCACCGCTGAAGAGCTGGTCGAGGCGGAACTTGGCCTCGAGCTCGATGCCGGTGGTGGTGGCGTCGCCGATGTTGCGCTGGCGGCGGCGCACGTTGCGCGGGCCGGTGCTCCAGGGCACGACGGGTTCCAGCGCCACCTGGCTGCGGATCAGGTTGCTGATGCTGCGGTGGAAGAGGTTGGCGCTGAGCACGCCGCCGCCTTCGAGGTAGCGCTCGATGGCCACGTCGATGCCGGTGGCCAGCTCGGGCTTCAAGCCGGCGTTGCCGGCGCTGTCGGGATAGCTCTCGGGATTGGGTGGGCCATCGGGCGGGTTGTTGGGAACAACGGGGTAGTCGCGGTTGATGCTGGGCCGTGCGATCAGCGCGCCCAGCGGCGGACTGCGGTAACTGCGCGTCAGGCTGATGCGCAACTGGTCGCGGCTCTTCGGGTCGGGCTTCCACACCGCGTGCAGCAATGGCGTCCAGACACTCGTGCGGTTGGTGGGGCGTTCGCCCTGGCCGGTGTCGCCACGGGTCGTGATGCCTTCCCAGCGCAGGCCGGCATGGGCGCCCCAGTTGGGCGACAGCTGCCACTCATCCTGGGCGTAAGCTGCCAGGCGCAGGCTGCTGGCCTTGAGGTTGTCGCCAAAGTCGGCCAGGTCGGGCACCGAGAGGCGCGATTCGTTTCGCGTGACGGCTTCAATCTCGGCGCCACTGACGATGCTGTGCTCTGGCGCCGGCTGTGCGGCGGCAGCACCGCCAGCGGCCAGGCCGCTGGCCTTGAGCGTGAGGTTGAATGCGCGCTCGCGCGTGCTGGCCTGGTCGCTGAAGCGGCGCCACGGGTTCGTGTCGCCGCTCAGGTATTCGGTGCGCAGCGTGTCGTTGCGCGACTTCCAGCTGCCGCCATTGCCGTTCATTTCCAGCCGCACATCGCCCACGCGCTGGCGCCACAGGGCGCCCAGGCGCGCATTCGTGAAACGGCTGTCGCCGACCGTGCTGCCGGTGTCGTAGAACCGGGGGCGTGCTGGCCTGGCGCGGCCCCTGCACCAGGCTGAAGTCG
>JANNGN010000153.1:0-2433 GCA_031403895.1 Rubrivivax sp.
CCCCTTGAAGCGTTGCAACTACCTTCGCGCTCGCCTTCTTGATCTGATCTGTCGTGTACCGAATTGCGCAGGTTCTTGAACACTGTGTGGGTCCCCACTTGACTCTCAGATCTTCAGTCCCGCCTTGACCTGGTCCCACTCGGCAGACAGTTCCGCATTCAGTCGATGGAATGTCTTGGAAGACAGCGGAACCTGTCAATGACTTTGCTGCACCCGACGTCATGAATTTACTGTGCAGGGCTCGTTCGTTTTCTTGGCGACGGTCTCCGGTGCGGGTGGGTTGATCCAGGCTGCGGTGGGTAGCGCGGCCGGGCTTGGGCGACGACCCTTGAAGCGGTTGGGCGAGCACAGGAACGCGGCGTCGAGGGCGGCCTGGCGGACCTCGCGCAGTGCCTGGGCGTGACCGTAGTGGACGGCCTGCGGCGTCATGTAGCCGATGCCAGAGTGCCGGTGCTCGGTGTTGTACCAGGCGAAGAATTCCTGGCAGTGCAGCCGAGCGTCCTCGATGCAGCCGAATCGGGCCGGGAACTCGGGCCGGTACTTCATGGTCTTGAACTGCGACTCGGAGTACGGGTTGTCATCCGAGACGTGGGGCCGGCTGTGGCTCTTGGTGATGTCCAGATCGACCAACAAGGCGGCCACCGGCTTGGAGCGCATGGCCGCCCCCCGGTCGGCGTGCAGCGTGAGCGTGCCGCGCTGCACGTCGTGGCGGGCTACGCTGTCGGCGATGAGTTGCTCAGCCAAGTCCGCACCCTCGCGCTCAGCCAGCAGCCAGCCCACGACGTGGCGGCTGAAGATGTCGAGGATGACGTAGAGGTGAAAGCAGGTCCACCTGGCCGGCCCCTTCAACTTGGTGATGTCCCAGGACCAGACCTGGTTGGGCGCAATGGCCAGCAACTCGGGCTTGCTGTAGACCGGGTGTGTGAGCTGGTTGCGCCGCTCGCGGCAGGCGCTGTTGGCCGTCAGCAGCCGGTACATGGTGCGCACCGAGCCCAGGTAGCGGCCCTCGTCGAGCAGCGTGGCGTGCAGGGCAGCGGGCGCGGTGTCGGCGAAGCGCTCGCTGTTCAGGACCTGCAGCAGCGCCTGGTTCTCCTGGGCATCGAAGGCCAGTGGGGGGCGTGGTCGTGCTGGGCGCGCCGGCATCGGGCCGACCAGCCACAGGCGGTGCATCTGTGCCCGATGCCGGGCCGACGCCCCGCGCGGCAGGCCCAGCACGCGGCAGGCCGCGCCAGCACCCAGCACGGGGGTGAGTTCATGCACGGCGGCCATCAGGCTGACTCGGTGCTGTCGGTCGGAATGCCCAGCAAGGCGGACAGTTTTTTTTGGACATCGATGACCAGCAAGGCCTTTTGAAGTCGGCTTTGGAGGAGGTCGCGCTCACGGGTCAACTGTGCAATGCGCAGGCTCTCGGCCCGGTTCGGGTCGACCTTGGGTCCGCGCCGTTGCGGTGCCAGCGCGGCCAGGTCGCCGGCCTCCCGCTGGCGCCGCCAGCTGCTCAGCGAGGACGAGTAGATGCCCTCGCGGCGCATCAGCGCGCCGACCTCACCGGGCTTGGTGCACCGATCAGCCTCCTCCAGAATCCGGCGCTTTTGAGCCGGGGAGAAGTTGCGGCGCTGGGCGTGGGCGATGACCTCGGAGTCGATGCCGGGCCGCACGATCTGGGGCGCCGATCCGGGCGCATCTTCAGTCGCCCTGCGGGCTCCTTGCAATGCGCCCGGATCGATCTTGCTATTGACTGCGGACATCGTCGTCTTGGGTTGTTGGTTGATAGGCATTCGGACCTCGTTGCTCACTGATCTCTCGGGGGTAGGTGCAGCAGGTCATATTGGCACAGGGGGTTGCTCAGCACTGGCCGGCCCTGCTCAAGGCGATTGCCCAGTGCGAACGTGTGAGGGTGTTCTGGCGCGCAGCGGCGGCGCAATCAAGCTGGGTCGAGCGTGAATGGCGCTGTGCCCTGGCGGCCGGCAAGCGCATCGTTCCGATGCTGTTGACAAGACGCCCCTGCCCGCGCCGCTGGCCGTGCTGCACGGTGTGCCCTATCGACAGCTTGATGCTGCCCGGCAGGGTGGTGGTTGATCGGTGGCCTGCTGCTGATCGGCCTGGCGGTGTGGCTGGCCAGGCGGCGCAGCCAGAAGTGCGACATCGGTGCGCAGCCTGACGCCGACAGCCTCCTAGTCTTACTGTGTTATAAATCAAAGACTTATCCAAGTATCTTCAAGCGGGAGGTGAGCCTTGATCGAAGCGCTGCAAGATTTTGAGCGGTACATGGGCCATCTCAGTGGCGGCCTGGGCCACGCAGACAGGCACGCCGGGCTGCGTGGGTACTGCACGGGGCTGATGTCGCCGCTGTCGCGCAAGAGCGTGGAGCCGATGGCCGCACACGTCGATCCGTTGAAGGTGCGCTCGCGGCACCAGTCGCTGCATCATTTCGTG
>JANNGN010000154.1:0-5773 GCA_031403895.1 Rubrivivax sp.
CAGCACCGGCCTGCACGGCAGGACCGAGCGCGCGCTGCGGCTGCGCGCCCGTGGTCTGGTGCAGTGGCAGGACCGCCGTCTGGGGCTGCAGCAGCAGGACGTGGGCGCCGAGGTCGGCGACTTCGTGCTGCGGCGCGCCGATGGCCTGTGGGCCTATCAACTGGCGGTGGTGGTGGACGACGCGGCGCAAGGCATCACGCATGTCGTGCGCGGCCAAGACCTGGCCGACAACACGGCGCGCCAGATCGTGCTGCAGCGCGCCTTGGGTGTGGCCACACCGGCCTACCTGCACACGCCGCTGGTGCTGGCAGCCGACGGCCACAAGCTGAGCAAGCAGAACGGCGCGTTGCCGCTGGATGTGGCCGAGCCAATGGCTGCATTGCGCGCTGCCGCAGCCGTGCTGGGGCTGCCCGATCTGCAAGCCGCCACGCCCGCTGAGTGGTTGGCGCTGGCGGTACCCGCATGGGCTGGCATGATTCGCGCCTTTGCCCAGATCCCAACCACCACGGAGACAAGCCTGATGACCACCCCCGCTCTGCAATCTGTTGACACCCTCATCGGCACCGGCGACGAAGCCAGGGCCGGCCAGCGCGTGCGCGTTCACTACACCGGCTGGTTGTATGACCCGACCGCCGCCAACTCACGCGGCAAGAAGTTCGACAGCAGCAAGGACCGTGGCCAGCCATTCAGCTTCGGCCTGGGCGGTGGTGAAGTCATCCGCGGCTGGGACGAAGGCGTGCAGGGCATGAAGGTGGGCGGCACGCGCGTGCTGACCATCCCGCCCGAGATGGGCTACGGCGCGCGCGGCGCGGGTGGCGTGATTCCGCCGAACGCGATGCTGGTGTTCGAGGTGGAACTGCTGGGCGTCTGAGCGCAGTCATTCGCGCAGAACTGTCCGGCCAGAACCGTCCGCCCACAAAAAAACGGCGCCGAGGCGCCGTTTTCTGTGTGCTGTTGCAGCTCAGCGCTCGGGGCGCGGCCCCGGCTTCTTCGAGAAAGTCTTGCCAGCCGGCTTGAAGGGCTTGGCGCCAAACGGCCGCGGGCCAAAGCTCTTGCCCGGCGCATGCGAAGGCTTGAAACCCGGGCCGCCAGCAGGCCGTGTCGGCGCCGGCTTTGGCTCGGCGCGCTGCGGCTCCAGCCCCGTGATGGTGGCCGAAGGAATGCGCTGCGTCGTGAAGCGCTGGATGCGCTGGATCATGCCGAAGTCGCGCCGCTCGGCCAGCGTCACGGCAAGACCCGTGCGACCCGCACGCCCGGTGCGGCCGATGCGATGCACGTAGTCTTCTTCCTTCATCGGCAGGCCGAAGTTGATGACGTGCGTGATGCTCGGCACGTCGATGCCGCGCGCCGCCACGTCGGTGGCCACCAGCACGCGCAGGCGCTTGCTGCGCAGGCTTTGCAGCACGCGGTTGCGGCGGCCTTGCGGCATGCCGCCGTGCAGCGCTTCCACCGCATGGCCCATCTCGGCCAGGCGGTCGGCCAGCACTTCAGCGTCGCGCTGGGTGCTGGTGAAGACGAGGGCTTGTTCGACCTCACGGCCCGTCAGGATGTGGTCGAGCAGCGCGTTCTTGTGCATGAAGTCGTCAGCCCAGTGCAGGCGCTGTTCGATGTCGGCGTGGGTGTCGGTGTGCGTCTCCACGGCAATGCGCTTCGGATCCCGCAGCAGCTCTTTCGCCAGCCCGCCGGTGGCGCCGCTGAAGGTGGCGCTGAACATCACCGTCTGGCGCTCTTTGGGCGTGGCGGCGGCGATGTGGTGGATGTCGTCGATGAAGCCCATGTCGAGCATGCGGTCGGCTTCGTCGAGCACCAGCATCTGGATGTTTTCAAGCACCGCCTTGCCGGCGCCCAAGTGGTCGATCAGGCGGCCTGGCGTGGCGATCAGGATGTCAAGCGGGCCGCGCAGCGCCTTCAGTTGCGCCGGGTAGGGCACGCCGCCAACGACGGTGGCCACGCGCAGGTTGGGCACGAAGCGGCCGTAGTCCATGGCGGCCTTGGAAACCTGCATCGCCAGTTCACGCGTGGGGCACAGCACCAGCACACGGGGCCCAAGCGGCTTGGTGTATTGGCGCGGGCCGTCGCCGCGTTGGGCGTTGGGTTCGCGCTGCTCACGCGCTTCACGGGGGACTGCAGCACGCTGCTCACGCGACTTCAGCACCAGCGTCAGCGCCGGCAGCACGAAGCTGGCCGTCTTGCCGCTGCCGGTGCGGCTGCTGACCATCAGGTCCTTGCCGGCGAGCGCGGCGGGAATCGCTTCCGCTTGCACGGAGGTGGGTGCCGTGTAGCCGGCCGCAGTGAGCGCGCGGCTCAGCGTTTCGTGCAGGTTCAGGGTATCAAAGCTCATCTTCGTCTCGGGTATCTCGGCACGACAAAAGCGTGCCGGCGCGGCCGTTGAAAGGGCTCACGCAGGGTGAAGTCGCGGTGTGTGTCCGGGTTTGGACGTCAAGCGACGGCATCGCCGCCGACCCGAAAAACACGCGCACTCCACAAAAGACCGGAGCGGCAAGAAGGCCGAAGGGGATGAACGAAAGACCTCTCGCGAAGTCAGCCCACGATTCTAGCCCGGATTCGGGTTTTCACGCAGCAGTTGTTTGCGCGGCGCTGTTGTGTGCGCTGTGGTCCGCGCGCTGAACGCGGTGCTGCAACGCGTCCCACACCGGGCGCAGTTTGCCGGGCAGGTCGGGCAGTGAGCCCAGTTCGACGCGGCTCTCGGTGGGCGAATGAAAGTCGCTGCCGCGGGACGCGAGCAGGCCGAACTCGAGCGCCGTGTCGGCGTACTTGATCTGTTCACTGTGGCTGTGGCTGCCGGTCATGACTTCCATGCCTTGGCCGCCGTGGGCGATGAATTCGGTGATGAGCGCGTACTCCTCAGTCGGCGTGAAGCGGTAGCGCGCCGGGTGCGCAATGACAGCCACGCCGCCGGCGTCGGTGATCCAGCGCACGGCGTCCTTGAGCCGCGCCCACTGGTGCGGCACATAGCCCGGGTGGCCTTGGGTGAGGTAGCGGCGAAACACCGAGTGCGTGTCGGTGCAGGCGCCGCTGTCAACCAGGAAGCGCGCGAAGTGCGTGCGCGAAATCAGGTCCGGGTTGCTGACGTAGCGCAGCGCGCCGTCGAAGGCGCCGGTGATGCCCGCAGTCGCCAGGCCAGCGGCCATGTCGCGCGCACGTTGCAGGCGCCCGGCGCGCGTGGCGGCCAGGCCGGCTTGCAGCGCTGCGTTGTCGGCGTCGAAACCGAGGCCGACGATATGCACGGTTTCGCCAGCAAAGCTGACCGAGATCTCGGTGCCACTGAGGTAGTCCATGCCCAGCGCCAACGCGGTGTCGCGTGCGCGCTGCTGGCCGCCAAGTTCGTCGTGGTCGGTCAGCGACCACAGTTGCACGCCCTTGCTGTGCGCACGCGCTGCAAGCGCTTCGGGTGCCAGCGTGCCGTCAGAGACGTTGCTGTGGCTGTGGAGGTCGGCGTTGGTCAGATGCACCGCTGAATTGTCAGCGATCGAGCCGCAGCGTGCGTGCGCAGCGCGCGGCCAGCGTTTCGTCGTGCGTGACAACGACGAAGGCGGTGCCGTTTTCGCGCGCCAGTTGCAGCATCAACTCGAACACCGCGCCGGCCGTGCTGCGGTCGAGATTGCCGGTGGGTTCATCGGCCAGCACGCAGGCGGGCTGGCTGACGAGCGCGCGGGCGATGGCCACGCGCTGGCGTTCGCCGCCGGACAACTGCGCCGGGTGGTGCGCCAGTCTTGCGCCCAGGCCCACCTTCGTCAGCACAGCCTGCGCCTGCGCACGCGCATCCTGCACCGACAAACGCCGGATGCGCAGCGGCATCGCCACATTGTCGAGTGCGCTGAACTCGGGCAGCAGGTGGTGAAACTGATAGACGAAGCCCAGGTGCTGGTTGCGCCAGCGGCCCTGTTCTGCAGCGTCCATCGTGGCCATGTCGCGGCCCATCAGTTCAACGCGGCCCGAGGTGGGCGCATCCAGCCCGCCCAGCAGGTGCAGCAGCGTGCTCTTTCCCGATCCCGAAGCGCCCACCACGGCCAGCGTCTCGCCGCGCATCACCTGCAGGCTCACGCCGCGCAACACGGTCACGTCCAGCGCATCGGCGCCGCGCCCTTCGACAAAACGTTTGTGCAGCTCGTGCGCTGCGATCACGACCTCATTCACAACCTCATTCGCAACGTCACTCATAACGCAGCGCCTCGGCCGGGTTGACGCGGCTGGCGCGCCAGCTGGGGTAGATCGTGGCCACGAAGGCCAGCACCAGCGAGATCACGACAACCGGCACGATGTCGCTCGCCAATGGCTGGCTCGGCATGCGGCTGATGACGTAGATGCTGCCGGGCAGGAAGGCGATGCCGAACGCGCGTTCAATCGCCGGCACGATGACATCGACGTTGAAGGCCACCACCAGCCCGAGCGCACACCCCGCCAGCGTGCCGATGATGCCGGCCGCCGCCCCCTGCACCATGAAGATGCCCATGATCGAGCGTGGGCTGGCGCCCAGCGTGCGCAGGATGGCGATGTCGGCGCGTTTGTCGGTCACCGTCATCACGAGCGTGCTGACGAGATTGAACGCGGCCACCGCCACGATCAGCGTCAGGATGATGAACATCAACCGCTTCTCGATCTGCACCGCGTCGAACCAGTTGCTGTTGGTGCGTGTCCAGTCGCGCACCAGCACGTCGGCGCCCAGGCTCATCTGCAGGTCTCGGCCCACGGAGCGTGCGCCGTAAACGTCGTCCAGCCGCAGTTGCACGCCCATCGGGCCTTCAACCCGGAACAGCCGTGCCGCATCGTCGATGTGGATCAGCGCCAGGCCGCTGTCGTATTCGTAGTGGCCGGCTTCGAACACGCCCACCAGCGTGAACTGCTTCAGCCGCGGCACCACGCCGGCGGGCGTGACCTGGCCGCCGGGTGCCACGATGGTGACCTTGTCGCCGATGCGCGCGCCCACCAGGCGCGCGAGTTCGATGCCGAGCACGATGTTCCATTCACCCGCCTTCAGTTGCGCCAGCAGCGGCGCTTGCGTGCGCGCCAGGTCGGTGACCTTGCCTTCCTCAAACGGGTCGAGGCCGCGCACGATGGCGCCACGCAACTCGTCGCCACGCCCTACCAGCGCCTGCGCCACCACAAAAGGCGCGGCGCCAATGACGTGTTTGTCGCGCTGTGCGGCAGCGGCGGTGGCGCGCCAGTCGGGCAGCGCGCCGCCACTGGCTTCACGCACCTCGATATGCGCAATGATGCTGAGCATGCGGTCGCGCACTTCTTTCTGGAAGCCGTTCATCACGCTGAGCACGATGATCAGCGCCGCCACACCCAGTGCGATGCCCAGCATCGAGACGCCACTGATGAAAGAGATGAAGCCGTTGCGCCGGCCGCTGCTGCCGGCGCGTGTGTAGCGCCAGCCGATTTGCCACTCAAAGGGAAGGTTCATGTGACGATCGTCGCATAATCGTTGCGGCTGAATCCGAGATCGATCACGAACGGCGTCGTCATCGCGCCGGCGAAGGCGTCGCAGAACTTGTAGAGGATGACGAAGGCGAGCGCCGCCATCGCCATCTCGCGGGTGAGAAACTCCGAGAACGCGCCGACGGCAGCCCGGGCCACGCGCCGGATCGGGCTTTCGGCGGCATGCGCGTCACGATCCGCGCGCGCCTCGGCCGAGCGCTCGGGTTCAGTTGCCAGAACGGCGGTCGTGAGCCCGATCAGCACGAACGCGGCCATGGCGATGTAGCCCAGCGACCATGCCATATCCTTGCCGAAGCCGAAGTCCTCGAAC
>JANNGN010000155.1:0-3155 GCA_031403895.1 Rubrivivax sp.
ACGCTGCGCGGCATCACGGCAGTGGCGCGTGTCGCCACCGTGGACACGGTGGCCCTCACGCTGCCGACCGGGCAGGACCTGCCTTCGCTGCTGGCCGCTTTCACCGGCGCTTCGCGCGGCACCTTGGCGCTGTGGCTGGGCGCTGTCATCGGCCTGGCTTTGATGGCCTTTGCGCTGGCCAGACCCGAGGGCCGCAGCGCCGACACACTGCTGGCCGGCCTGGGGCTGGGCGCGGTCATCGTTGCCGTGTGGTGGGTGTCGGGGCGTTTGGGACACCTGACTGAGCACCCGGTGACGCTGGAAGAAGTCTTCCTGGCCACCAACACGCAGCGCATGGAGTCACTCACCTTCGTCGCACCGATGGCCTACACGGTGGACTGGCTGATTCTCTTCAGCGACAAGAGCAAGGTGCTGACGATCGGCATCGTCAGCACCTTGGGTGTGGTGCTGGGCTCGGCGGCGGTGGCACTCTTCAACCGCAGCTTTCGCTGGGAAGGTTTCGGCGGCACCGAGGACACCGCCAACCACGTCGTCGGTGCGGCGCTGATGGGTGTGGGCGGCGTCACCGCCATGGGCTGCACGGTGGGCCAAGGCTTGAGCGGTGTGTCCACGCTGGCGCTGGGCAGCTTCATCGCGCTGGCCGGCATCATGGGCGGCGCGGTGCTGGCGCTGCGCTACCAGGTCTGGCGGCTGGACCAGGGCGATTGAAGATCGACACGCTGCCTCTGCACCCTGCGGCCCCGGCCGACACCGAACGCCGTTTCGGCGGCCTGCGCCGGCTCTACGGCGACGCCGGCTACGCCCGCGTGCGGGCTGCTCGCGTGGCGATCATCGGCTTGGGCGGCGTCGGCTCGTGGGCAGCAGAAGCGCTGGCGCGCAGCGGCGTCGCGCGGCTGGTGCTGGTGGACCTGGACCACGTCACCGAGTCCAACATCAACCGCCAGGTGCAGGCGCTGACCTCGACGCTGGGCATGGCCAAAGTGCAGGCGCTGCGCGACCGGGTGGCCGACATCCACCCGGGCTGCGAAGTGATCGTGGTGGAAGAGTTCGTGAGCCCCACCAACTGGCCGGCTCTGCTGACTGCGGAAGTCGATGCGGTCATCGACGCCTGCGACCAGTCGTCGGCCAAAAGCACGCTCGCGGCCTGGAGCCTGAAGAGCGGCGTGCCGCTGGTGTGCGTGGGCGCGGCGGGCGGCAAGCGGCAGGCGCAGTGTGTCGAGGCCCTGGACCTGGCCGACACCACGCACGACCCGCTGTTGGCGGGCCTGCGCCAGCGCCTGCGCAAGGACGGCGCTGCACCACGCACCGGACACATCGGCCTGCGCTGCGTGTTCTCGCGCGAAAGCGTGGCGGCGCCGGCTGCCGGTGGCAGTGGGGGCCTGCACGTAGAGGGCCACGACGGCACGCTGAACTGCCACGGTTATGGCTCCAGCGTCACCGTCACCGCCACCTTCGGCATGGTGGCGGCGGGCGAAGTGCTGGCCCTGTTGCAGGGGCCCGCGCCCAGCCGAACAGGCTCGGAAAGCCCGCTACAATCTGAGGCTCTTCCGATGGGTCGTTAGCTCAGTCGGTAGAGCAGCGGACTTTTAATCCGTTGGTCGCGTGTTCGAGTCACGCACGACCCACCACGCGTTCAGACGGGCCTCATCGGCCCGCAGTTTTTGGGGCTCTTAGCTCAGTTGGTAGAGCAGCGGACTCTTAATCCGTTGGTCGACAGTTCGAATCTGTCAGGGCCTACCAGAAAATTGTGTGTTGAAAATCAACGGCCTGGCGGCGACGCCGGGCCGTTTTTTTCTGCTGCCTGGGCGCGGCGAGACGGCGGTTGTGATGGCATTGGCACCAGGCTGGCACACGCAGAGACTGGCGATGAACGGGTTCAACCGGGTCATCGCAGATGGCAACAGTCAGCAAGCGTGGAAACGTATGGCGGGCGCGTGTCTGGCGTCGCGGCTACCAACCACAACACACGACGTTCGACACGCGCGTCGAGGCCGATGCCTGAGCGCGCGGCACCGATTCCAAGATGGATCGCCGCATCTTCGTGTCGCGCGCCAAGGCCGAAGTCAGCAACCCAAAACGCCTTCGCGCAGCATCACAGATGCCACGCGCGTTCATCACCGGCCGCATGTGCGCCCCGATGTCCCACTCACATGGGGGCCAAGAGGTGCTCAGCGATCGTCTGCGATCAAGGCCTTGGCGTGGTGCACGAGGTGGTCTTTGACAACGGTTGAAATGAAGTAGTAGCCGTGGTCGTGGCCTGCGTGCTGCCTGAGCACCAGCGGCTGCCCTGCAGCGATACACGCTGCCTCAAACAGCTGCGGGTGCAACTGCTCGGCCAGGAATTTGTCGGCCAGGCCTTGATCGATCAGCAGCGGCGGCACGCGCGCCCCTGCTTTCACAAGCGCCGTCGCGTCGTGCCGGGCCCATGCCGCACGGTCATCGCCCAGGTAGCCGGCAAAAGCCTTCACGCCCCACGGGCAGTGCATCGGTGCAGCGATGGGCGCGAGTGCGGAAACACTTCGGTAAACACCCGGGTTTCTCAGCGCCAGCGTCAATGCGCCATGGCCGCCCATCGAATGACCGAATATCCCGCTGCGCTCAGCGCGCGCCGGGAAGTGCTGCGCCACCAGTGCATGAAGTTCCTGCACGATGTAGGTCTCCATGCGCCAGTGTTTGTGCCACGGGCCCTGGCTGGCATCGAGGTAGAAGCTGGCCGCCGTGCCGAAGTCCCACGCCGCATCTGCCCCTTCGACGCCAGTGTCGCGCGGGCTGGTGTCGGGCGTCACCAGCATCAGGCCGTGCTGCGCGGCGTGCTGCTGCGCGCCGGCCTTGATGGCAAAGGTCTCCTCGTTGCAAGTCAGGCCCGCCAGGTAGTACAGCACCGGGACCTGGCCGGTTCGGGCCTGCGGCGGGACGAACACGCCGAACTTCATGGTCGAGTTTGTCGCCACCGATGCATGACGATAAAACCCTTGCACGCCGCCGAAGCAGGCGTGTTCGCTGATGGTTTCGATCGCCATCAGTACATCACCACCGAGCGAATCGACTCGCCACTCTTCATCAACTCGAAGCCCTGGTTGATGTCCTCGAGCTTGAGCTTGTGCGTGATCAGGTCGTCGATGTTGATCTTGCCGTCCATGTACCAGTCAACGATC
>JANNGN010000156.1:0-1787 GCA_031403895.1 Rubrivivax sp.
GGATGTGGCCCAACGCGCGCATCAGCGTGATGGGTGGCGAGCAGGCCGCCAGTGTGCTGGCCACGGTGCGGCGCGACGGCATCGAAGGCAAGGGCGGGGCCTGGAGCGCCGACGAAGAAGCGGCGTTCAAGGCGCCGATCCTGAAGCAGTTCGAGCACCAGGCCCACCCGTACTACGCCAGTGCGCGACTGTGGGACGACGGCATCATCGACCCGGCGGACACGCGCCGCGTGCTGGCGCTGGGCTTGAGCGCAAGCCTGAATGCGCCGATTCCAGACAGCCCACGTTTTGGCATTTTCCGCATGTAGTGTAGAGTGTGTGCATATTCATAGTTTTAAACACATCATGCGCACCAATATCGACATCGACGACGACTTGATGGCCAAGGCCATGCAGGCCGGCCCTTACAAAACCAAGAAGGATGCAGTCGATGCGGGGCTGAAGTTGCTGGCGCGCCAGGCGGCTTACCGCGAAATCCTGAAGTGGGAAGGCAAGCTGAAGTGGGAAGGCGACGAGTCGATCGACTGGACCGTGCCCGCCGCTGAAGCCGCGCCGCTGACCGCGCAAGAACCCAAACCGGTGCCGCGCCGTGGTCGTCGCTGATTCCGGGGTCTGGATCGACTTTTTCAACGCAGCGGCCAACCCCGCGCGCGACGAATTGCGGCGCATGCTTTTTGAAGGCACGGTGCGCATCGTCGTGCCCGACCTGGTGCTGTTCGAGGTGCTGCGCGGCTTTCGGCATGAACGCGATCTGCGCCAGGCCAAGGCCCTGATGAGCGGCCTGGCTGTCGAGTCCGCCTGCAGCCCCGACCTGGCGCTCCACGCCATGCACCACTACCGCAGCCTGCGCGCGGCCGGCATCACGCCGCGCAGCGGCATCGACGTGCTGGTGGCCGCCTTCTGCATCGAAAACAACTACCTGCTGCTGCACCGCGACCGCGACTACACGGCCTTCGAGCAACACCGCGGTCTGCGCGGCTGGCGGCACTGATGAAGGGCGGCGGGCACGTCCGCCCGATGAACAGCGACGTGTCCGTGCGCACACTGGCCGCGCGCGATTCATTCGACGCGCTGACCGCGCTGCTGCACCGCGCCTATGCGCCGCTGGCCGCGTTGGGCATGAACTTCACGGCCGCCACACAGAACGCCGAACACACGCGCAAGCGCGCCGCTGAAGGCCAGTGTTTTGTGGCCGAAAGCGGTGGCGCGGGCGGTGGCGAAATCGTCGGCACCGTCACCGTCTGCGGGCCCTACGAGGTGCAGTCCGCGCCCTGGACTGCCGACGTGCCCTGGTTCCGCGACCGTGACACCGCACACTTCCACCAGTTTGCCGTTGACCCGCAGCGGCAAGGGCAAGGCGTGGGCCAGCGGCTGTTGGCGGCTTGCGAAGACTGGGCGCGCAAGAACGGCTACCGCCGCATGGCGCTGGACACGGCAGAGCCGGCCACCGCGTTGCGCGCGCTGTACCGCCGCCTGGGCTATGGCGATGTGGGCCAGGTGCAGTGGCAGGGCAAAAACTACCGCAGCGTGATCCTGCAAAAGTCGCTCGACCAGTCGCCGCTGCGCGCGCATCTGCAGACGATGGCGCGCTACAACCTGTGGGCCACGCAGCGGCTGTACACACAGCTCGCGGGTTTGTCCGAAGCCGACTACAGGCGCGACGCAGGCCTGTTCTTCAAGAGCATCCACGGCACGCTGAACCATCTGCTGGTGGGTGAACACCTGCTCTGGTTTGCGCGCTTCGCCGAAGGTGGCTCGCGCGTGACCGCGCTCGACGCCGAAGCCGA
>JANNGN010000157.1:0-2727 GCA_031403895.1 Rubrivivax sp.
GCCGACTACGACGAGATCCTGGCCGCAGTGATCGAAACCGCACATTCGCGCTTCCCGGTCTATGAGGGCCAGCGCGACAACATCCTGGGCATCCTGATGGCCAAGGACCTGCTCAAACTGCAGCGGGCACCCGAACTGAACCTGCGCACCTTGCTGCGGCCGGCGGTGTTTGTGCCCGAGAGCAAACGGCTGAACGAGTTGCTGCGCGACTTCCGCTCCAACCGCAACCACCTGGCGATGGTGATCGACGAATTCGGCAACACCGCCGGCCTCATCACGATCGAAGATGTGCTGGAAGAAATCGTCGGCGAGATCGAAGACGAGTTCGACGAGCAGGAGCAGGAAAACGGCATCTACACGCTGGCCGACGGCAGCCACCGCGTGGCCGGCGACGTCGCGATCGTGGCCGTCAACGAAGCCTTCGGCACCCAGCTCAGCGAGGCCGATTTCGAAACCATCGGCGGCCTGGTGGCGCAGGACCACGGCCGCGTGCCGCGCCGTGGTGAAGAGGTGGTCGTTGGCGGCCTGAGCTTCACGGTGATGATCACGCGCGGCGGTGCGGTGCGCTGGTTCCGCGTCTCGCGCGCGCCGCTGCACGCCTCTTCCGGCGGCAGCGCCGGTGGCGGCGGCGAAGCCGATTGAGCGCCGCGCTGCGCCGCTGGGAGCCGGCGCTGGCAGCAGCCCTGGGGGCGCTGCAGACACTGGCGTTCGTGCCGACACTGGCCGGGTTTGCGCCGCTGGCGCCGCTGGCGCCGCTGTTGCCGCTGTTGCCGCTGTTGCCCATCGCCACGATGGCCTGGCTTGTGGGCAGGCTGGACCAGGCCACGCCGCGCCGCGCGGCGCTGCTGGGCTGGTGCTACGGCACCGCCTGGTTGGGTGCCGGCGTGTGGTGGCTCTTCATCAGCATGCACCGCTACGGCGGCCTGCCGGCGCCGCTGGCGGCGGGCGCGGTGTTCGCCTTGTCGGCTGCGCTGTCGCTGTACCTCGCTGCAGCGGCGGCGGCCTACGCGCGCTGGCGGCGCGGCCGGGCGGCGGATGCGCTGCTCTTCGCTGCGCTGTGGCTGTTGGCCGAACTGGCGCGCGGCATCATCTTCACCGGCTTTCCGTGGCTGGCTGCCGGCTATTCGCAGATCGACTCGGCGCTGGCAGCGCTGGCGCCGTGGCTGGGTGTGTACGGCATGGGTGCGGTGATGGCGGCGCTGGCGGTGGGCGCGGTGCAACTGCTGCGCTCGCGCGGGCGCCAGTGGCGGGCAGCGGCCAGCGCCGCGCTGCTGGTGGTGGCTGCCCTTGCCACGCCCGCAGACTTCACGCAGCCCGCCGGTGAAATCTCGGTGGCGCTGCTGCAAAGCAACGTCAGGCAGGACGAAAAGTTCGCCGCCGAACGCCTGCCCGAATCCCTGGCCTGGGTGGCGCGCGAGATGATGACCGCGCAAGCCGACCTGGTGCTGGCGCCAGAGACCGCAATACCGCTGCTGCCTTTTCAGTTGCAGGACTTCGCGCCCGGCTACTGGGCCATGCTGCAGGCCCACTTTGCCGTGCCCGGCCGCGCCGCACTGGTGGGCGTGCCGCTGGGCGACTTCGAGCGCGGCTACACCAATTCGGTGCTGGGCCTGTCGGCGGCGGGCGCCGGCTACCGCTATGACAAGTGGCACCTGGTGCCCTTCGGCGAGTTCATCCCGAGCGGCTTTCGCTGGTTCACCGAGATGATGAACATCCCGCTCGGCGACTTCTCGCGCGGTGTGCTCAACCCGCCGTCATTCGCGGTGGGCGGCCAGCGCGTGGGGCCCAACATCTGCTACGAAGACCTCTTCGGCGAGGAACTGGCGCAGCGCTTCGGCGACGCCGCCAAGGCGCCGACGGTGCTGGCCAACATCAGCAACATCGGCTGGTTTGGCGACACGATTGCGATCCCCCAGCACCTGAACATCTCGCGCCTGCGCACGCTGGAACTGCAGCGGCCGATGCTGCGCGCCACCAACACCGGCGCCACAGCGGTGATCGACCACCGCGGCCGGGTCGTGGCTGAATTGGCACCGCACACACGGGGCGTGCTGCTGGCGCGCGTGCAGGGGCGCCAGGGCGTGACGCCTTTTGCGTGGTGGGCGGCGCGCTTCGGCGTGTGGCCGCTGTGGGCTGGCGCCGCGCTGGTGGTGCTAGCCCTCAGCCGTGGCCGGCCGGGCCCAGCCGAACCAGCCGGCCCGGCCGCGCGCGCGTGATGTCGCCCGCGCGCTGCACGCAGTGGCCTGCCACCCAGGTGCCGATGTAGCCCTCGGCCTTTTGCAGGAAGCGCTTGCCGCCCGCCGGCAGGTCGCGCAGCAATCGGGGCGTGCCGACGGCCAGGCGTTGTGGGTCGATCAGGTTCAGGTCGGTCCGCAAACAGGTTGTCGGCTATCACAAGACCTACGGCGACGAGATCACCTTCATTCCGGGAGGTTACTTCGCGCCCATGTATAGCTCCAGAAAGCAAGTCAACCTGGACATCAAGGAAGCGCTGCTGAAGATCCGCGACATGGTTGGCAACGGCTACAAACCCAAAAGCCTGGTGGCCGGTTTCCTGTCCGCCGAGAACCTGCGCTATCTGGCCGAAGAGGAGGGCATCCATGTCTGCCAGGGCACGATCTGGAGCCAGTACGGCATCGACAACGGGGACGGCGACGGCTCCATCAGCTATCCGTATTATCCGAGCCGCGAGCACGCATGCAAGCCGGCGCAGGGCAAGGCCGACTT
>JANNGN010000158.1:0-2013 GCA_031403895.1 Rubrivivax sp.
ACACCACGCGGGCCAGCGAACCGAGCCGCACTGCCCGTGCCATCGGTGCTGCCAGGGCTGCCCGCCAAACCGGCCAAGGTGCTGACGACACCAGCGGGCGTGATCTTGCGGATCATGTGGTTGCCGGTGTCGGCGACATAGTCGGCCCTGCAAAACTCGTTTCAGTGCTAACCGAGTGATACGCCGACAGGCAGCTGCGGGCCAAGGCTGGCACGCACCGCAATCCTGATCAAGCTGAGAACATCGCGCAAGTCGTTCAGTGCGTCCATTACGCTGTTCAGCCCGTACAGCGCCGGTTTTGAGAGGGCCAAAAAAGCCGCCTTCGCGGCCTTGGCGGCTTGCGCCAGGATGGCCCGCATCAACCAGCGGATGTTGTAGCCGGCCGCGCAGCTGATGGCGTGCAGTGCATCGCCCACAGCACCCTTCAACCAGCAGCGGTCCATGCGGTGGTCGCTCTTGGTGTGGCCGATCATCGGCTCGATGGCCTGCCTGCGCTTGAGCCAGCGCCGCTGCAGCGCGGTCAGCGTCTTGTACTTGCCCCGGTGGACGATCTCCACGCCCGGGTTGTCTGCGTCCACGCCCCTGTAGCCCAGATCCACGATGGCCTGCTTGGGCTTGCGTCCCAGGTCTTGCAGCAGATTGGTCGTTTGCTCCAGTTGCTGGGCCAGCGTGTGGCCGTCGAACGGGTTGCCGGGGAAGGCCCGGGCGCCCACCATCAGACCTTGCTTGTGCGTGACGGCCAGGCTGACCTTCACACCGAATTCGTAAGGCTTGCGTGCCTTGCCTTTGCCGATGCACTCGACTTCGGGTGCGTGCAGCGCGTAGAGCTTGTTCTTGTCGTGACGCTGCTGGGTGCGGATGCGCTCGGCGCGTTCGAGCAGCGTCTTCAGCGCGCCCAGCGCCGTTGCACCAGCGGGCGCCTGCTCCGGCGCACCGCCAGCGGCAATGGCCTGGGCTTGTGCGCCGAGCTTGCGCTGCACTTCGCGCATCACCACGCCGAGGATCGTGCGCTGGCGCTTGACGACCTTCTTCAGGCGCTTGAACTGCTTGGCATGGGCATAGCCGCCCGCCTTGCGCCGCAGTTCCTTGCCCTCGGCCGCGAACGTCTGCTTCAAGACGATGCCGACGGCCTTGGCTGCCTTGACCACCTTGAAGCGTGCGATCTCCAGCAAGCGGCTGTCCACCGGGTGCGCAATGGCCTTCTCCTGCACCGTGGAGTCCACGATCACGCGTTCCAGCTCCGCAGGCTTGATGGCCTTGATCTCCACGGCCGTCTGGATGGTGAACTTCAGCAACTGCTCCAGACCTTCTTCGCCGATGGCCGTGCGGAAGCGCCCGATCTGCGTGGCGTCGCATGGCAGGCGAGGCTCGTAATACTCCATGCCACTGAAGAACTGCCAGACCACGTTCTCGCTCCAGCGAGCCACCAGCTCTTCGTCGCTGAGGTTGAAGGAGTTCTTCAGGTACAGCAGGCTGGCCATCAGCCGAATGGGCAGGCGCGGCCGGCCACCGCTGCCCACGCCACCGCCGAATTCCACCGCGTGCTCACCCAGCAGGTCCTGGGCTGTGACGGTGCCAGGCGTGCGCGCCTTGCGCTCAAAGTGGGGCGCCAGCACTTGCTCGATCTGAGTCCACGGCAACCGGCCCGTCAACACCACCAACGGGTGGCGGGGATCGACCATGCCGTCCAGGCGGGCGCGGAAGAAGTCCGGTGTGCTCATGGTCCAAATCTCTCAGGATTCAACTCACGAAACAACGGTTCTTGAGAGATTCCGTGCACATCGTTTACCCCGAATCGCTAGCATTCATGCGGGTTCCTGGCGTTTTGCAGGGCCGACTTCGTAGCGCGCGAACTCGCCACCAAAATGCGGCCAATGCATGGGATGAAACAAACGTCTCGCGCGTCGGGCTTGGGTTCCTTGGCGAAGCTGGGGGCCGTCGGCGCGTCGACGGAGGTTCGCGGTTCGATGCCGTGTGAAGCGAGCGTCGGCGGCGGTGCCTCGAACAGCCGAT
>JANNGN010000159.1:0-2218 GCA_031403895.1 Rubrivivax sp.
CCGGCGGCGTGCGCAATGTCCACCTGTTCGATTTGCAGTTGCAGCGTCAACAGCGCCAGCAGGTCGCCGGCTTCGTAGGCGCTGTTGGCGCGCTGCATCAGTTCGGTGCTGCGCTGGCGTTCTTCAGCCGTGGCATCCGCAGCCACGCGGTCGGGGTGCAGCGCGGCAGCCAGCTTGCGATAGACCTCGCGCACGGTCTGCGAGATGCGCGCTTCGTCTTCCTCGGCGCGCTTCTGTGCGGCGGTCTTGTTCTTGCGTGGCGGTGGGCGCGGTGCGGATTGCCACTGCTCATGCTGCTCGGCCATCCTGGCGTGCGCACGCTGCATCAGCTCTTCCTCTGAAGCCACCGGATCGCCGTCCAGATCCACGCCGCCCGCCTTTTCCAGCATGGCCTTCATCAACTGCAGGTGCTCTTCTTCTTCCTCATCAAAGCTGATGTCGGCCCAGCGGTCGTAGAGCGCCTTCATTTCTGCGTCAGGCGGGTCGGTGAGTTGAACCAAGCTGACGCTCAAGTCGCACAACATGCGCGACAGCGTCTTGGTTTCAGCCTTCGACCAGCGCCGGTTCAGCAGCAATTGCTCCAGCTGAAGGGCCCAGGCGCGGCGCTCTGCGGTCAAGCGCGCCAGCACCGGCACGGCCTGCGCTTCGTGCATCCGCGCAAAGAGCGGCAGTTGCTCTTGCCAGGTCTGCAGCCGGGAGCGCGCTTTCTCGATCTTGCCGAGCAGGGTCTGAAAGCGTTTGTGCTCGGGCGACAGGGGCTTGCCGTCAGTGGCGGCGGCGCTGGCGATTTCCAACAAGGTATTGCGTTTCATGATGTGTTGAGTCTGTTTCAGCCCACCCGCGGGTCCAGCGCATCGCGCAACGAATCGCCCACCACACTGAGCGAATAGATCAGCAGGAACATCGCCGTCACGGTGCCGGCCAGCGGCCACCAGATGTCGTTTGTCAGGTCTTGCGCGGCGCCGCTGATGAGCAGGCCCCAGCTCGCACCGTCCTGCACGCCGATGCCCAGATAGGTCAGGATGACTTCGGCCTTCACCGCGCCCAAGAGCACCAGCGAGCTCGTCACGATGCCCACATGCATAACGTTAGGCAGTATCTCGCCGAACATGATTCGGCCCGGCCCGGCGCCCAGCACGCGTGCGGCGAGCACGTATTCCTTGCCCTTGTGCTTGAGCACCTCGCCGCGCACCAGCCGCATGATGCCGACCCAGGATGTGGCGGCCAGCGCCACGCACATCGATTCGATGCCACGCCCCAGCGAATACGAGATGGCGGTGATGAGCAGGATGTCGGGGATCGACACCACCACCGAATAAAGCCAGGTGATGAACGCATCGACCCAGCCGCCAAAGTAGCCCGCCGCCAGGCCCAGCGCGGTGCCGAAAGGGACGACGAGCACGGTGGTGATGAAGCCGATGGTCACCGCCGTCTGCGCGCCGGCCAGCACGCGGTAGAAGACCGAGCGGCCCAGCACGTCGGTGCCCAGCAGCGTGGCCCAGTGCCAGGACGGCAGGTCCTGGCTGCCGCCGACATTGGCTTCATGGTCGGGCAACAAGCCGGCGTGGCCGGCGATGGCGATCGCCGCGAACATCGCCAGCACCAGCAGGCACAGACGCGCCTGCGGCCGGCGCCAGAGTGAACGCAGCAGCGCAGCCCAGGTCATGACAGCCGCACCCGAGGGTCAGCCCAGGCATAGAGCAGATCCGACAGCAGGTTGAACAGCACCAGCGCGATGGCGCCCAGCACCGTGACGGCTTTCAGGATCGGCAGGTCGCCACGCGAGAGCGCGTCGATGGTCAGGCTGCCGATGCCGGGGATCGAGAAAAATCGCTCCATCAAGAAGGACCCCAGGATGAGAAACGGAATGCTCGTGACGTTGTTGGTGATGATCGGAATCCAGGCGTTGGGCAGCACATGGCGCAGCAGCACGCGGCCTTCGGTGGCGCCCTTGCTGCGCGCGGTGCGCACATAGTCGGCGCCGGCTTCGTCGAGGAACAGCGTGCGGTAGAGGCGGATGTCGGGTCCCATCGAAATCAGCAACAGGATCAGCCACGGCAACGCAAGGTAGGCGACTGCGCCGGGGCCACGCACGTAGCCCGAAATCGGAAACCAGCCGAGCTTGAAGGCCAGCAGGTATTGCAGCACCAGCACATAGACCAGGCCCGAGATGCTCATGCCGGCGATGAAAAGCGCGCGACTCACTTTGTCTGTTAGG
>JANNGN010000160.1:0-8846 GCA_031403895.1 Rubrivivax sp.
CGGAAGGGGCGGGATTCGAACCCGCGGGGGGCTGTTAACCCCCACATGCTTTCCAGGCATGCGACTTAAACCGCTCATCCACCCTTCCGTAGGCCTGGGCGCAAGGCGCGCCGATGCCGTCAACCGGGCGCGATTCTAGCCTTGCGCTGCAGGCGCCGTGGCGTGTTGGCGCAGCCACTCCATCAGCACGTATTCCAGTGCGCGCTGGTGCGTGCTTTCCAGCACCACGGGCAGCGCGCAGCCGTTCTCAAAGGCTTCGCGCCAGCGCAGCGCGCACACGCACCAGCGGTCGCCGGGCTTCAGGCCGCGGAAGCGATGTTCGGGGTGCGGCGTGATGAGGTCGTTGCCGCGTTCCATCTGGAAGTTCAGGAACTCCACGTTGACGCGCGCGCAAATGACGTGGCTGCCGGCGTCCTGCGCGTCGGTGTGGCAGCAGCCGTCGCGGTACCAGCCGGTCAGCGGGTCGTAAGAGCAGGGCACGAGCGCTGTGCCCAGTACGTTCAGCGCGGCTTCGTCTTTCACGTCCCCGCCTTGCCGCCTTTGAGGAGGGCCATTGCGGTGCCGATCAAGCCCGCCACTTCACCCATGTGGCCGGGCACGATCATGGTGTTGTTGGTCTTGGCAAGATGGGCGTACGCGTCCACCGCTTTTTCGGCCACCTTCAACTGCACGGCCTGTTCACCACCCGGCTGTTGGATGGCGGCGGCAATCTTGCGAATGGCGTCTGCGGTGGCGTCTGCCACCACAGTGATCGCGGTGGCTGCGCCCTGGGCCCGGTTGATCTCGGCCTGCTTCTCGCCTTCACTGCGTGCGATGAAAGCCTCGCGTTCGCCGGTGGCGATGTTGATCTGCTCTTGCCGCCGGCCCTCGGACGCCGCGATCAGCGCGCGCTTCTCGCGTTCGGCCGTGATCTGCGCCTGCATCGAATGCAGGATGGCCGCAGGCGGTGTCAGGTCCTTGATTTCGTAGCGCAGCACCTTCACGCCCCAGTTCAGCGCCGCTTCGTCAAGCGAGTTCACCACGCTGGCATTGATGTGGTTGCGCTCCTCGAAGGTCTTGTCGAGTTCCATCTTTCCCACCACGCTGCGCAGCGTGGTCTGCGCCAGTTGTGTGATGGCGACGATGTAGTTGCTGCTGCCGTAGCTGGCGCGCATCGGGTCGGTGATCTGAAAGTACAGGATGCCGTCAACCTGCAGTTGCGTGTTGTCCTTGGTGATACAGACCTGGCTCGGCACGTCCAGCGGCACTTCTTTCAGCGAATGTTTGTAGGCCACGCGGTCCACAAACGGCACCAGGAAGCTCAGGCCCGGCGTCAAGGTGCGGTCAAATTTTCCCAGGCGCTCCACCACCCAGGCGTTCTGCTGCGGCACGATCTTGAGTGAACGGACGATGAAGACGATGGCGACGACGGCCAGGACGAGCGCGAGTTCCATAAGCTCCTTCAGGGTAAGGTTGGGAATGCCGTGGCGGATGCGGTTGCGGACGCCAATGACGGTGCCACCTGCAGTTCACTGCCGCGCACGGCGACGATGATGTGCGGGCCCAGGCTAGCTGTGCCGCCTTGCGCCATGCGCGCCGACCACTGCGCACCGCGGTATTGCACGCGGGCCGATCCATCGGCCTGCCAGGCGGTCACTTGCACGGTCTGGCCAATGTCGAGGTTGACGTCGTGGTTGCTCTCCGCCGGCGCAGCGCGCGGCTGGCGTGAACGTTTCAGGTGCCATGCATAGGTGGCGCCACCACCCAGCAGCGCGGCGGCCACCAACTGCAGGCTGGCGCCGAAACCCAGGTAGGCGGCTGCGGCACCGGCCACACATCCCAGCGCCAGCATCAGCAGATAGAACGTGCCGGTGACCAGCTCGGCCGCCACCAGCACGCCGGCCGCGATCCACCACAGTGTCCCGCTCGACAAGTCCATTGCGCTGTCTCCGTCATCAGGTTCAATGCCGAGTGTAGGCGCGGCCTCGTCACTGCAAAGCCCAGCCCTCACACAAATCGGTGTCTCCTGGTCCTACACTGCGCGCCTTCGCGACCGACCCGCCCTCAGGGGCCTGCTGCCATGCTGCGCTTTCGTTTCCCCATCGTCATCATCGACGAGGACTTCCGCTCCGAGAACACTTCCGGCTTCGGTATCCGCGCGTTGGCGCAGGCGATCGAGAAGGAAGGCTTCGAGATACTGGGTGCCACAAGCTACGGCGACCTGAGCCAGTTTGCGCAGCAGCAAAGCCGCGCCAGCGCCTTCATCCTGAGCATCGACGACGAAGAGTTCACGCCCGGCCCAGAGCTCGACCCGGCAGTGCTGAACCTGCGCAAGTTCATCGAAGAGATCCGCTTCAAGAACGCCGACATCCCGATCTATATCTACGGTGAGACGCGCACCAGCCAGCACATCCCGAACGACATCCTTCGCGAACTGCACGGCTTCATCCACATGTTCGAGGACACGCCGGAATTCGTGGCACGCCACATCATCCGTGAAGCCAGGAGCTACCTGGACGGCCTGGCGCCGCCGTTCTTCAAAGCCCTGATGGACTATGCGCAGGACGGCAGCTACTCCTGGCACTGCCCCGGCCACAGCGGCGGCGTTGCCTTCTTGAAGAGTCCTGTGGGCCAGATGTTCCACCAGTTCTTTGGCGAAAACATGCTGCGCGCCGACGTCTGCAATTCGGTGGAAGAACTCGGCCAGCTGCTGGACCACACCGGGCCTATCGCGCAAAGTGAGCGCAATGCGGCGCGCATCTTCAATGCCGACCACTGCTTCTTCGTCACCAACGGCACCAGCACCAGCAACAAGATGGTGTGGCACCACACGGTGGCGCCAGGTGACGTGGTGGTGGTGGACCGCAACTGCCACAAGAGCATCCTGCACGCCATCATCATGACGGGCGCAGTGCCGGTGTTTTTGACGCCCACGCGCAACCACTACGGCATCATCGGCCCGATTCCGCAAGCCGAGTTCTTGCCAGAAGCGATCCGCAGGAAGATCGCTGCCAACCCGCTGCTCAAAGGCGTGGACGCGGCCACCGTGAAGCCGCGCATCCTGACGCTGACGCAGAGCACTTACGACGGCGTGCTCTACAACACCGAGACCATCAAGCACGCGCTCGACGGCTACGTCGATACGCTGCACTTCGACGAAGCCTGGCTGCCGCACGCTGCCTTTCACAAGTTTTACGGCAGCTTCCACGCCATGGGCAAGAACCGCGCGCGGCCCAAGGACCAGCTCGTGTTTGCGACGCAGAGCACGCACAAACTCTTGGCCGGCATCAGCCAGGCTTCTCAAGTGCTGGTGCAGGACGCGGCCGAACGCAAGCTCGACCGACACCTCTTCAACGAGGCCTACCTGATGCACACCAGCACGAGCCCGCAGTACGCCATCATCGCCAGTTGCGACGTGGCGGCGGCGATGATGGAAGCACCGGGCGGCCCGGCGCTGGTGGAAGAAAGCATTGCCGAGTCACTCGACTTCCGGCGCGCCATGCGCAAGGTCGCCAAGGACTACGGCAAGGACTGGTGGTTCACCGTCTGGGGCCCCGACAAGCTGGCCGCAGAAGGCATCGGCAAGAGCGCTGACTGGGTGCTCAAGGCGGGCGACAAGTGGCACGGTTTCGGCGCGCTGGCGGACGGCTTCAATCTGCTCGACCCGATCAAATGCACGCTCATCACGCCCGGGCTGGACATGTCGGGCAAGTTTGCCAAGACCGGCATCCCGGCCGCCATCGTCACCAAGTTCCTGGCCGAGCACGGTGTGGTGGTGGAGAAGACGGGCCTGTATTCCTTCTTCATCATGTTCACGATCGGCATCACCAAGGGCCGCTGGAACACGCTCTTGACCGCGTTGCAGCAGTTCAAGGACGACTACGACCGCAACGCGCCGCTGTGGCGCATCCTGCCCGAGTTCTGCGCCGCGCACCCGCGCTACGAGCGCCTGGGCCTGCGCGACCTGTGCCAGCAGATTCACGAGATGTACGCCAAGGGCGACATCGCGCGGCTGGTGACGGAGATGTACCTGTCGGACATCGTGCCGGCCATGAAGCCCAGCGATGCCTTCGCCCACATTGCGCACCGCAAGACCGAACGTGTGGGCATTGACGCGCTGCACGGGCGCATCACGACTTCACTGCTAACGCCGTATCCGCCTGGCATTCCGCTATTGATTCCGGGCGAGCGCTTCAACAAGAAGATCGTGGACTACCTGCGCTTCACACGTGAATTCAACGGCGCGTTTCCGGGCTTCGACACCGACGTGCATGGCCTGGTCGAGGACGACGCCGTGCCGGGTGAACGGCGCTATTACGTGGACTGCGTGCGGGAGATTTAGACCCCCCCGGAGCGCCTGCGGCGCTGCCCCCCAGGGGGCGACGCCAGCGGCCCGGCGGAGCCGGTTCCGCGGCGTCTGCTTGGTGAGAGCCTTCAGTTTTCCGAAGTTGCGCCGGCAGTCATGGCCTGGCTGAAGCCGCCATCGACGTAGGTGATCTCGGCCGTCACGCCGCCGGCGAGGTCCGACAGCAGGAAAGCCGCCACGTTGCCAACATCATCGATCGTCACGTTGCGGCCGAGCGGTGAAGCCTGCGCCACCATGCCCAGCAGCTTGCCGAAGTCCTTGATGCCGCTGGCGGCCAGTGTTTTGATCGGCCCGGCCGAGATGCCGTTCACGCGCACGCCTTTCGGGCCCAGGCTGGCCGCCAGGTAGCGCACGCTGGCCTCCAGCGCCGCCTTGGCCGGACCCATGGTGTTGTAGTTCGGCACGGCGCGGATGGCACCCAGGTAGGTCAGCGTCAGCAGTGCGGCGTTCGGCCGCAGGAAGGGCAGGGCCGCTTTGGCCAGCGCCGGAAAGCTGTAGGCGGAGATGTCGAGCGCGATGCGGAAGTTCTCGCGCGTCATGCCGTCCAGGAAGTCGCCTGCAATCGCCTCACGTGGGGCGAAGCCGATCGAGTGTACAAAGCCGTCGAACTGCGGCCACACCTGCGACAGGTCCTGGAACACTTGGCTGATGTGGGCGTCGTTCGCCACGTCGCACTCGTACACCAGGCTGGAGCCAAAGTGGCCGGCGTATTCGGTCACGCGTTCCTTGAAGCGCTCGCCCACATAGCTGAATGCGAGCTCGGCCCCCTGGGCGTGGCAGGCGCGAGCGATGCCATAGGCGATCGAGCGGTTGGACAGCACGCCTGTGATGAGGAAGCGCTTGCCGGCGAGAAAGCCCATGGTGTCTCCGTTGTTGTGGTCAAAATCGGCCGCGATTCTGGCATGCGCCCCCGGCCCGGAGCGTTGCCGCCACGCCGTGGTGTTGCCCGGGCAATATTGCACAGCTATAATCCGCCTTTCTCCGGGTAATGCTGCATGGGCGGACTCTTCCAGCCCATTTTTTTTGCTCGATCGACTCTTGTGGTGTGGCGCCGGTCCCCTTCGGACGGCTTGTTCACCCACCGGACCACCGGTCTTGGCGGCGCGCCCGGCGGCATGGCGCGGGGCCGGGATTTCTGCGTGGTGACCAAGGCAAGGGTAGGCAAGGTTTTGAGCGACAGCGGCTTCGGTAGCAAGGCACAAGGTGCAGGCAGGACGCCTGCTGCGGGCAATTCGCCTGTGGCGGACGCTTTGGCTGCGCCTGCACGCATGGGCTGGCAGGAAGCGATTGGCAGCACCGTTGCCGGGCTGGGCTACGAACTGGTGGACGTGGAACGGGCCCAGCGTGGCCTCTTGCGCATCACGATCGACCGCATTCCGGGTGGTGTGTATCGCACCGGTCGCGGGCCCGACGCGGTGGTGGACAGCAATCAATTTGTGACTGTCGAAGACTGCGAGCAGGTCACGCGCCAGTTGCAGTACGCACTGGAAGTGGAAGGCCTGGACTACGCACGGCTGGAGGTGTCTTCGCCGGGACTTGACCGCCCGCTGAAGCGCGAAGCCGATTACCAGCGCTTTGCAGGACTGCAGGTGAGCATCACGCTCAAGCAGCCCTTCGAGAAGCGCAAGAACTGGCAGGGCGTTTTGACTGCGGGCGAGTCAGGGGCCTGGAGCCTGGTGTTCAAGGTTGGCAAGACCGAGCAGGTGCTGGGTTTCACGCTGCAGGAAGTGCGTGAAGCGCGGCTCGTGCCGGTGGTGAATTTCAAGGGCCGCCAGTCCAAGCTCGGCAACGATGCCGACACGGGTGGTTCTGACAAGGCAGCGGCTCGGGCCGCTGGTGCAGACAAGGCAGCGGCAAACCCCGCGCCTGAAGTTGACGGAGGCTAAGGATCAGATGAACCGCGAAATGCTGATGTTGGTGGAAGCCATCTCGCGAGAGAAAACAGTCGAACGTGACGTCGTTTTCGGCGCTGTGGAAGCCGCGCTGGCCTCGGCCAGCAAGAAGCTGCACGGTGGCGAGGTGGACATGCGCGTGGCGGTTGACCGCGACACAGGCAACTACGAAACCTTCCGCCGCTGGCTGGTGGTGCCCGACTCTGCGGGCCTGCAGAACCCCGATGCTGAGGAACTGCTGTCGGACGCGCTCGACCGCATCCCCGACATCGAAGAAGGCGACTACATCGAAGAGGCTGTCGAATCGGTGACGATCGGCCGCATCGGCGCGCAGGCGGCCAAGCAGGTCATCCTGCAGAAGATTCGCGATGCCGAGCGTGAGCAGCTACTGAACGACTTTCTGGCGCGTGGCGAGAAGATCTTCGTCGGCACCGTCAAGCGGCTGGACAAAGGCGACATCATCGTCGAGAGCGGCCGCGTCGAAGGGCGCCTGAAACGCAGCGAGATGATCCCGAAGGAAAACCTGCGCAGCGGCGACCGCGTGCGCTCTTTCCTGCAAGGCATCGACGCCACCCAGCGCGGGCCGCAGATCATGCTCAGCCGCAGCGCGCCGGGTTTCATGATCGAACTCTTCGCGCAGGAAGTGCCCGAGATCGAACAGGGCCTGCTGGAAATCAAGAGTTGCGCCCGTGACGCCGGTTCACGCGCCAAGATCGCCGTCGTCTCGCATGACCGCCGCGTTGACCCCATCGGCACCTGCGTCGGTGTGCGCGGCTCGCGTGTGAATGCCGTCACCAACGAAGTGGCGGGTGAGCGGGTGGACATCGTGCTGTGGTCCGACGACCCGGCGCAGTTTGTCATCGGCGCGCTGGCCCCGGCCAACGTGCAAAGCATTGTGGTGGACGAAGAGCGCCACGCCATGGACGTGGTGGTGGACGAAGAGAACCTCGCCATCGCCATCGGCCGCGGCGGCCAGAACGTGCGCCTGGCGTCCGAACTGACCGGCTGGCGCATCAACATCATGACGGCCGAAGAGTCGCAGGCCAAAGAGGCGACCGCCAGCGAATCGGTGCGCGCGCTCTTCGTTGACAAGCTCGACGTCGATGCCGAAGTGGCCGACATCCTGATCGCCGAAGGATTCTCCAGCCTTGAAGAAGTGGCTTACGTGCCGCTGCAGGAAATGCTGGAAATCGAGTCCTTCGACGAAGACACCGTGAACGAACTGCGCACGCGCGCCAAAGATGCACTGCTGACGATGGAAATCGAAAAAGAAGAGAAGGTCGAAGTGGTGTCGCAAGACCTGCGCGACCTGGGAGGCCTGACGCCCGAACTGATCAGCCAGCTTGCACAGGGTGGCATTCACACCCGTGACGACCTGGCCGACCTGGCCGTGGACGAATTGACCGAACTGACCGACATCGATGAAGAGCGCGCCAAGACGCTGATCATGAAGGCCCGCGAACACTGGTTCAACGTTTGAGCCCAGCCCGCGCCCACCGCCTTCAGCACCAGCAACACCCGAGGAAACCGAACCCATGGCCGTGATGACCGTCGCCCAGTTAGCCACACAGCTTGGTCGCCAGACCACGGCGCTGCTCGAGCAACTGCAATCGGCCGGTGTGACCAAGCAGTCGCCCGACGACGCGCTGACCGAAACCGACAAGGAACGTCTGCTCGACTTCCTGCGCACCTCGCATGGCACCGTGGTCGGCACCGAGCGCAAGAAGATCACGCTGACCAAGAAGACATCGACCGAGATCAAGCAGGCCGATGCCAGTGGCCGTGCGCGCACGATCCAGGTCGAGGTGCGCAAGAAGCGTGTCTTCGTCAAGCGCGATGATGTGCCAGTGGCTGAAGCGCCGGGCGCAGACTCCGGCCCGAGCGCCGAAGACCTGGACCTGCAGCGCCGCGAAGAAGAAGCGCAAGCCCAGGCCGACGCCATTCGCCAGCAGGAAGTTGAGTTGGCTGAAGCACGCCGCTTGCGCGAAGAACAGGAACGTGCTGCCCGCGAAGCTGCAGAAGCTGCAGAAGCCGTCGCCCGCGTGGCAGCGGCAGAAGTTGCTGCTGCCGCTGCGATCGCCGCAGCCGCTGCGTCGACGCCCGTGGTCGCCAGCCCTGCACCCACGACTGCTGCGGCAGTCGCGACTGCGGCTGCTGCAGAAGCGGCCAAGCCCGCCGAGCCGCCCAAGCCCGTGCTGCGTGTCGTGAAGGCCGCCGACAAGGCCGCCGAAGACACCGCACGACAGGGCGATCTGGAGCGCCGCCGCAAGGCCGCTGAAGCCGAAGCCGCCGCCATCCGCGCGATGATGAACGCGCCGAAGAAAGTGATGCTGGCGAAGAAGCCGGAAGAACCCAAGCCCGCTGAAGCTGCCAAGGAAGCCATCAAAGGCACGATCCACAAGCCCAAAGCTGTACCGGGCGCAGTCGCAGCGCCAGGCGCTGCCAAGCCGGGTGTCAACAAGCAGGTTAAGTCCGAGAAGCTGTCGTCCAGCTGGGCCGACGACGCCGCCAAGAAGCGTGCTGCGCTCAAGGGCCGCAGTGACGGCGGTGGCGCAGGCCGCCCGGGTTGGCGCGCGCCGCGCGGTGGTGCGCGTCGCGGCGAACGGGGT
>JANNGN010000161.1:0-3098 GCA_031403895.1 Rubrivivax sp.
TCGCGGAAGACCGTGAGGCCTTCTTTCAGCGACAGCTGAAACCAGTCGCGGCAGGTGACGCGGTTGCCGGTCCAGTTGTGGAAGTACTCGTGCGCGATGACGCTCTCGATGGCCGCGAAGTCTTCGTCGGTGGCTGTCGCCGGGCTGGCCAGCACGTACTTGGTGTTGAAGATATTCAGGCCCTTGTTCTCCATCGCGCCGCCGTTGTAGTCATCCACCGCCACCACCATGAAGCGGTCGAGGTCGAGTGCCAGGCCAAAGCGCGCTTCGTCCCAGATCACGGCCGCCATCAGCGAGTTCATCGCGTGTTCGGTCTTCTCCAGGTCGCCGGGCCGGACGTAGATCTGCAGCAGATGGTCGCGCCCGGCGCGCGTGCGGATGCGCTGCTCGCGCACCGCCAGCTGGCCCGCCACCAACGCAAAGAGGTAGCTCGGCTTCGGGAATGGGTCGTGCCATTTCGCAAAGTGGCGGCCGTTGTCGAGTGCGCCTTGCTCAAGCAGGTTGCCGTTGCTCAGCAGCACGGGGTACTTCGCCTTGTCGGCGCGCAGCAGCACGGTGTAGATGGCCATCACATCGGGCCGGTCCAGGAAGTAGGTGATACGGCGGAAGCCTTCGGCTTCGCATTGCGTGCAGAACCCGCCACCGCTCATGTACAGGCCCGACAACTCCGTGTTCTTTTCTGGCGCGCAGGTGTTGCGGATGTCGAGCGTGAAGGTCGCGCCTGCGGGCGGGTTGTCGATGACGAGGTCGCCGCCTTCGTGGCGAAAGGACACGCTCTGGCCGTCGGCCTGCACACGCAGCAGCGTCAGGCCTTCGCCTTGCAAGCGCAGCGGCTGGCGCGGTTGTTGTGGATCAATCTCTGCATTGCGTTCGATGTGCAGTTTGCTGGCGACGATGGTCTTCGCCGGGTCGAGGTCGAAGGTCAGTTCAACGCGGCGGATGAAAAACGCCGGGGCTGCATAGGCCTCGCGGCGCACGGGGGTCGTGCTGGCTTCACGCATGGCGTGTTGTCTCCGGTGTAGTGCCGTCGCAGCGGGTGCTGCGGCGCATGTTGACGGCCCTGGCCTACAGCCCTTGTTTCAGGCTGGCGGTAATGAAGACGTCGAGGTCGCCGTCCAGCACCTTCTGCGTGTTGCTGATTTCCACGTTCGTGCGCAGGTCCTTGATGCGGCTCTGGTCGAGCACATAACTGCGGATCTGATGGCCCCAGCCGACGTCGGTCTTGGTGTCTTCCAGCTTCTGCTGTTCTTCCTGGCGCTTGCGCATCTCATGGTCGTACAGGCGCGAACGCAGCCGCTTCCAGGCCACGTCGCGGTTGCCGTGCTGGCTGCGGCCGTCCTGGCACTGCACCACGATGCCGGTGGGGATGTGCGTCAGCCGCACCGCAGAGTCGGTCTTGTTGATGTGCTGGCCGCCGGCGCCCGATGCGCGGAAGGTGTCGGTGCGCACATCCGAGGGGTTGATGTCAATCTCGATCGAGTCGTCGATTTCCGGATAGACGAAGAGCGATGCAAAGCTGGTGTGGCGCCCGCCCGCGCTGTCGAAAGGGCTCTTGCGCACGAGGCGGTGTACGCCGGTTTCAGTGCGCAGATGGCCGAAGGCATAGTCGCCCTCGATCTTGATGGTGGCGCTCTTGATGCCGGCCACTTCACCTGGCGTTTCGTCTTCCAGCGTGGCCGTGAAGCCCTTGCGTTCGGCGTACTTCAGGTACTGGCGCAACAGCATGCCGGCCCAGTCGCAGGCCTCGGTGCCGCCGGCACCGGCCTGGATGTCAACGAAGCAGTTCAGCGGGTCGGCGCTGTTGCTGAACATGCGGCGGAATTCCAGCTGCTCGACCGTGCCGCGCAGCGTTTGCGCTTCCGTCTCAATGGTGCGCACCGCAGCTTCGTCGCCGTCGGCTTTGCTCATGTCGAAGAGTTCGCTGTTGTCAGCCAGGTTGCTGGCCAGGTGGTCGATGGTGCCGACCACGGTTTCCAGCAGCTTCTTTTCGCGCCCCAGTTCCTGTGCGCGCTTGGGCTCGTTCCAGACTGCGGGGTTTTCCAGTGCGGCGTTGACTTCGTTCAGTCGCAGGGCTTTGCGGTCGTAGTCAAAGATACCCCCGGAGCTGCTCGGTGCGTTCGCTCAAGTCGGCGAGCAGCGTGCCAACAGCGTTGATTTGTTCGGTGTCCATGGCGCGGATTTTCGCATGGCCGCACGCGGCGTCTGCGTAAGCGCTTCAGCCGCGCAGAAAGCCGGCCAGGTGCTGCGCCAATGCATCGGGCTGATCGTGGTGCAGCATGTGGCCACAAGGCGACAGCCGCACGCGCTGCACTTGTGGCACCACAGCCAGGCGCTCGTCGAATTCGCTGCGCGGGTAGCGCTGGCCCCACCACTTGCTGATGTCGGTCTGGTCGCCATCGGCCCACAGCACCGGCGCGCTGATCAGCTTCCAGATTTCCAGCACTTCGGCCACTCGGTACAGCACCGGATTCGCGCGCTTGTGCGCCGGGTCACCCTGGATGTGCCAGCGCCCGTCGGCCTGCAGACGCGACCAGTGCGGTGCCAGCCACGCCGCCTTGTCGGACGGCAGCAGCGGGTTGTTCTTCACCAGGCGCGCGGCGACTTCATCGACGCTGGCGTAGCTGCGCAGCGTGGCCGGTGTCTTCAGTTCGTCCAGCCACTGCAGCAGGCGCTTCGGCGCCTGTTGCGGCTGGGTCTGCGGCATGCCGAAGCCTTCCAGGTTGACCAACCGCCGGATGCGCGCCGGCCGCAGGCCCGCATAGCTCATCACCACGTTGCCGCCCAGGCTGTGGCCCAGCAGGTCGATGGCGCCGAAGGTGGCTGTGGGCAGCAGCGCGTCGAGCAAGGCGTCCAGGTCGGCCAGGTAGTCGGGCTGCCAGTAGGTGTCGGCCGCTGGCGTGTCGGTGAGGCCGAAACCGCGCAAGTCAGGTGCGATGACCCAACGGTCAAAGCCCTCTGCCGCAGCCAGCGCATCGACCACGAACTGGAACGACGCGCCCACGTCCATCCAGCCGTGCAGCAGCACGAGTGGCGGGCGTTCTGGCGCGACCAGCGCTGCGTCGCCCCAGACGTGCGCGTGGTAGTTCAGGCCCCGCAGT
>JANNGN010000162.1:0-1566 GCA_031403895.1 Rubrivivax sp.
CCCTCGAAGTGCGCCACGTCGCCGTTGTCCATCTCGATCGGCACGTCCACGATCAGCGCGCGCTTGGGGCGCTTGAGCGTCTCGACCCACTTCGCCAGGTGGCCCAGGTAGGGCACCACGCGGTCAACCTGCGACAGGTAGGTGCCCCAGGGGCTGTTGGGGCTGGGGTGGACGTAGGACAGGGGGGAATTCATGGGCGGTGTCTCCGGGGTGGGGGTGCGCGCGTTATGGGCCGGCTTTGTGGGCCAGCTTCGTGGGCCGGCACCGTGGCTGCGGTGTGGCTCAGAACTGTAGGGGCCTGGGCACCGAATTTGTCACCAAGCGCCATGCCGGCTTTGCATGCCGGCTGCGCGCCGGCTTTATGGCGGGCGCCGCTTCATGGCGACCGCAGGTGCCAGGCCCTGGGCCGCGTGAAGGCCAGGATGCCGTGGTGCGACAGCGTCAGGCCCAGGCCCGAGTCCCCCTGGCCCGACCACGGCAGCCGCGGGCTGACGCGGTCGCAGCAGTTCCAGTACAGGCTGCCGGCATTCACCTGCGACAGCAGCGCGCGGGCGACGGCTTCATCCTTCGTGTACACACCCGCCGTCAGGCCGTAGCGGCTGTCGTTCATCAGCGCCACGGCTTCGTCGTCGCTGGCGACTTTCTGGATGCCGATGACGGGGCCGAAGCTCTCTTCGCGCATCAAGTCCATCGTGTGGTTGACGTTGCTCAGCACCGTGGGCTCGAAGCCGTTGCCTGGGCCGGGGTACACCTTGCCGCCGCACAGCAGCGTGGCGCCTTTGGCCACCGCGTCGGCCACCTGCGCTTGCAGCAGCGCCAACTGCGGCGCGCGCGTGATGGCGCCGAAATAGGTGTCGGCGGCCATCGGGTCGCCCGACTTGAAGCTGGCCACGGTGGCCACAAAGTGCTGCACGAAGGCGTCGTGCAGGCTCTCGTGGACGTAAATGCGCTCGACCGAACAGCAGCTCTGGCCGCTGTTGTACATGGCGCCATCGGCCAGGCTTTCGGCGGCGGTTTTCAGGTCGGCCGGGCTGTTCATGTCCGCGCGCACGTAGCTTGCGTCCTTGCCGCCCAGTTCGAGCTGCAGCTTCACCAGCAGCGGTGCCAGCGCCACCGCAATGCGCTGGCCGGTGGCGTGGCTGCCGGTGAAGACGAGTCCGTCGATGCGCTGGTCCAGCAGTGCCGTGCCCACCGCAGCGGCGCCCACCAGGCACTGCATCACGCCGGCCGGCACACCGGCGCCGTGCAGCAGCCGCGTGATGTGCAGGCCACTCAGCGTGGCGTATTCGCTGGGTTTGTAGAGCACCGCGTTGCCGGTCAGCAGCGCCGGCACGATGACGTTGCAGCCGACGAAATACGGGTAGTTCCAGGCCGAGATGTTGGCCACCACGCCGAGCGGGATGTGGCTGATCTGCTCGTGTACGCCGCCGCCGCCGCTGAAGACGTGTTCGTCGGCCACGCTGGACTCGGTCTGCTCCAGGAAAAAGTCGATGCGTGGCAAGAGGCCATTGAGCTCGCTCTTGGCCTGCGAAATCGGCTTGCCCACTTCCTGCGTCAGCGTGGTGG
>JANNGN010000163.1:0-1529 GCA_031403895.1 Rubrivivax sp.
CCGGCCTTGCGCGACGCCATTGCCGGCAGGGCCCCCGTGACGGCGCTGCGTGTGCCGCGCGAGGCGCTGGCGCGCTGGCTGGTGCCTGCGCAAGGGCAGTCGCTGGAAGACCACCTTTATCTCGTCGACCCGATGGGCGAATGGATGATGCGCATGCCGCCAGGGCCCGAGCCAGGCCGTGTCAAGCGCGATCTCGACCGCGTGTTGCGCGCCTCCGCCAGCTGGGATCTGCCGGGGCGCTGAAGCCTGCACCCGATGGACGGTAACAGCGCCCAATCCCTGGTCGACCTGGCCCCGGCTGCGCGCCTTTTGCTGTTGGCGGTGGCGCTGGCCACGTTGCCGCTGTCGTGGTGGTGGCTGCGCCAGCGTGGTGCGGACACACGCACACGCCTGGCGGCGTTGACGGCGATCACGCTCTTCCTCACCTTCGACCTCATCGTCTTCGGCGCCTTCACGCGCCTGAGCGATTCTGGCCTCGGTTGCCCCGACTGGCCCGGCTGTTATGGTGAAGTCAGCCCCTTGAGTGCGCGCGAAGAAATCCACGCCGCGCAAACCGCCGCGCCCGGCGGGCCGGTGACCTGGTCCAAAGCCTGGGTCGAGATGATCCACCGCTACCTGGCGATGACGGTGGGGGTGTTGATCCTGGTGATGACGGCGGTTGCCTGGTGTGCCCGCCGGCAGTTGTCGTTTTCACCGTGGTGGTCGACGCTGACGCTGCTGTGGGTGGTGGTGCAGGGCCTCTTCGGCAAGTACTCGGTGACTCTCAAGCTGTACCCCGCGGTCGTCACGCTGCACCTGCTGGGCGGACTCGTGCTGCTGGCGCTGCTGGCGGTTCAGCACGCCGCGTTGCGCCGGCAACCGCTGCCGCTGCCGCTGCCGCTGCCGCAAGGCCTGCGGCGCCTGGCCTGGGCTGCGGCCGGGCTGCTGGCGCTGCAGATCGCACTGGGCGGCTGGGTCAGCACCAACTACGCCGTGCTCGCCTGCACCGGGTTCCCGCAGTGCAACGGCCAGTGGTGGCCGGTGATGGATTTCGGCAATGGCTTCACGCTGTTGCGCGGCCTGGGCGAAGCGGGTGCCGGCGGCACGCGCACGCTGGACTCGCAGGTGGCCATCCATATGGCGCACCGGGTCATGGCCGGGGTGGTGCTGGTGGTGCTGGGTGCGCTGGCGTGGCGGCTCTGGCGCGCGGGCGCCCGGTCGCCCGCTGCGGCCCCGTGCAGGGTTTTCGCCGCAGCGCTGGCTGCGTTGCTGCTCGCCCAGATCGGCAGCGGGCTGTCCAACGTCGTGCTGGGCTGGCCGCTGTTGGCTGCGCTGGGCCATTCGGCCGGCGCTGCGGGCCTGGTGCTGGCACTGGCGCTGCTGCTGGCGCCAGCGGGCAGGGTTCAAACCCTTGCCACTTCGCAGACGTTGCGGTGGTCCGCCTCCTAGAATCGCGCTCCCGATGGACCAGACCCATACCCTTGCCGCCCCCAGATCCGCCGCCACCGTGTGGGGCCAGTTCTATGCGCTGACCAAACCGCGCGTGGTGC
>JANNGN010000164.1:0-12108 GCA_031403895.1 Rubrivivax sp.
ATCGGCGCCCACCTTGGCGAAGTGCTGTGGACGCTGAGCCTGCGCGATGAAGCGCGCCGCGTCTGGCGCGAAAGCAAAGGCCGCGACAGTGGCAACGCGGTGCTGCGCGAAACGCTGGCCCGCTTGCGCGTCGATTTGTGACCGGCTGCTCGCGGCTTCTCTTTCTGGCGGCTGCGGCGCTGCTGGCTGGCTGCGCTTCGACGCCACCGCCAACCGACGGCGCACGCTGGACCACTGGCCGGCTGAGCCTGCGCGCCGACGCCACAGCGCAGCAGCCTGCCCAAAGCCTGAGCGCGGCCTTCGAATTGCGTGGCAGCGGCGACAGCGGTGAACTGCGGTTGAATTCACCGCTGGGCACGCAGCTCGCGGCCGCCACCTGGGCGCCGGGCCAGGCCATGCTGCGCACACCCGAAGGCGAACGCCGATTCGGCAGCCTGGAAGACTTGTCGCGCCAGGCCCTGGGCGAAGCACTGCCGCTGACTGCGCTGACCGACTGGCTGGCCGCCCGGCCGTGGCCCGGCGCGGCCCACACGCCGAAGCCCGACGGCTTTGAACAGCTGGGTTGGCTCGTCGTCACACAGCGGTTCAGCGAAGGCTGGGTCAGCGCGCAACGCCTGATGCCGCCAGCCGTAGAGCTGCGCGTGAAGCTCGATCGCACTGAGCCCTGAACACACCCCGTCCTGCCATGCCGCTCTGCGCGCTGTACGACCTGCCGGCGCCTGCCAAGCTCAACTTGTTCCTGCATGTGGTGGGTCGGCGTGCCGACGGCTACCACCTGCTGGAATCGGTCTTTGTGCTCATCGACTGGGCCGACAAGCTGCACCTCGAGTTGCGCGCCGACGGCAAGCTGGCCCGCCACGACCTCGGCCCCGCGCTGCCGCCCGATGACCTGTGCCTGCGCGCCGCACGTGCGCTGCAACAAGCCAGCAGTTGCAAGCTGGGCGCCGACATCTCGATCGACAAGCAAGTGCCATGGGGCGCCGGCATGGGCGGCGGCAGTTCCGACGCGGCCACCACGCTGCTGGCGCTGAACCACCTGTGGGGCCTGCACTGGTCGCGCGCTCGCCTGGCCGAACTGGGCCTGGCGCTGGGTGCCGATGTGCCTTTTTTCATCGGCGGCCAAAACGCCTTCGTGCAAGGCATCGGTGAACAGCTCACGCCGGTGCGCGTGCCAGCGGCAACCTACGCCGTGATCAAGCCACCCGCAGCACTGGCCACGCGTGAGATCTTCGAGCACCCGCTGCTGGTCCGCGACACAGAGGCTGTTATACTTTTGGGCTCTTTCGACGGCGAAGGATTCTCTGGTCGAAGAGCGGAATGGGATTCAGCTTTGGTTCAGGCCGGCCCGATTTTTGGCAAGAACGATCTGCAACTCCCCGCCCAAGACCGGTGCCCTGAAGTGTCGCAGGCCGCACGCTGGCTGGAAGCCCGTTACGGCAACAGCCGCATGACAGGTTCAGGCAGCGCAGTCTTCGCGAAGGTGGAAAAGAACAATGGCACCGCCAACTCACCTGTGGCGACATTCCCGGCGGGCGAACTGCCGCCGGGTTGGGTGGGGCGGATGTGCCGCAGTCTGAATGCCCATCCGCTGGCCGGGTGGGCGGCAGATTGAAGGTTAGAAGTGTTGATAGGTGGCGGCGATGAACCGCAACCTGTGTAGGGGAGTCGCCAAGTTGGTTAAGGCATCGGATTTTGATTCCGACATGCGAAGGTTCGAATCCTTCTTCCCCTGCCAAATTCATCTGCCGAAACAAAAGTCCAGGCAGCCGTGACGCCGCCGGCCATCTGCGAAAGAGACCACCGTGCTGTTCAACACCGTGCTGTTCACCGGCAACGCCAACCCGGCTCTGGCGCAGGAGATCGCCAGCCACCTGGGGGTCGAAGTGGGACATGCCGACGTAGGCCGTTTTTCTGACGGCGAAGTCACGGTCGAGATCCACCAGAACGTGCGCGCCCGCGATGTCTTCGTGGTGCAGCCCACCTGCGCACCGACGAACGAATACCTGATGGAACTGGCGTTCATGGTGGATGCCTTGAAGCGCGCCAGTGCGCGCCGCATCACCGCCGTCATTCCCTACTTCGGCTACGCGCGCCAAGACCGCCGGCCACGCAGCATGCGCGTGCCCATCAGCGCCAAGGTGGTGGCCAACATGCTGGAAACGGTGGGCGTCGAGCGCCTGCTGACGATGGATCTGCACGCCGACCAGATTCAGGGTTTCTTCGACATCCCGGTTGACAACATCTACGCCAGCCCGGTGCTGCTGTCGGACCTCAAGAGCAAGAACTACCCGAACCTGGTCGTCATCTCACCCGATGTGGGCGGCGTGGTGCGCGCGCGTGCGCTGGCCAAGCAGCTCGACTGCGACCTGGCCATCATCGACAAGCGGCGCGCGGCGGCCAACGTGTCTGAAGTGATGCACGTGATCGGCGAAATCGAAGGCCGCAACTGCGTCATCATGGACGACATGATCGACACGGCAGGCACGCTGTGCAAGGCGGCCGAGGTGCTGAAGGAACGCGGCGCAAAAAGCGTTTACGCCTATTGCACGCACCCGGTGTTTTCGGGGCCGGCGGTCGAGCGCATCCAGGCGTCGCAGATCGATGAAGTCGTCATCACCAACACCATTCCGCTGTCCGACACGGCCAAGGCCTGCGCCAAGATTCGCCAGCTGTCGGTGGCCTTTCTTTTCGCCGAGACGATCCGCCGCATCAGCGACGGTGAATCGGTGACGTCGCTGTTTGCGGAGCAGAACAACAACTTCTGATCTGCATGCACCCGGGGCTGCGCGCCGCGCCGCCCTTCTTCACGAGGCAGCCTGGTCGCGGGCGCCTCATCCTTATCGGAGTCAACCATGAAATTCACAGCCTACGAGCGTACGCTGCAGGGGACCGGAGCGAGCCGCCGCCTGCGCAACGCCGCCAAAGTGCCAGGCATCGTTTACGGTGCCGGCACGCCAGCGATGGTCGAACTCGACCACAACGCCCTCTACTTCGCGCTGAAGAAGGAAGCCTTCCACTCGTCCATCCTCGAGATGGACCTGGCCGGCAAGATGCAGAAAGTGTTGCTGCGCGACTTCCAGATGCACCCCTACAAGCCCACCGTGCTGCACGTGGACTTTCAGCGCGTGGACGAGACCACGCGCCTGCGCAAGAAGGTGCCGCTGCACTTCAGCGGTGAAGAAAACTCGCCTGCCGTGAAGACCGACAAGTGCCTCATCAGCCATGTGCGGATGGACCTGGAGATTGAGTGCCTGGCCTCTCAGTTGCCCGAGTTTGTCGAGATCGACCTCAGCAACCTCGTCAAGAACCAGAGCCTGCATGCCAGTGACCTGAAGCTGCCGGAAGGCATCAAGGCCGTCAAGCACGGCACCCAGAACCCGGTCATCGTGGCCGTGACGATCCCGAAGGCCGAAGTGGAAGAAGTGGCACCCGTCGTCGTGGTGGCAGCCAAGGGCAAGGACGCCAAGCCGAAGAAGACCGAGAAGCAGAACAAGAAGTAATCTCGAAACTGCGCGGCCACTCCACCCGTTGGGGGTGGCCGGCGCACGGCGCGTCACCCCCGATGTCAGGCCCCACTGCGGTGGGGCTTTTTTCTGGGTGCGGCTTCCATAATCCCAACCCATGATTCGACTGTTTGTAGGCCTTGGAAACCCGGGCACTGAATACGCCGCCACGCGCCACAACGCCGGCTTCTGGTGGATCGACGCGCTGGCATCGCAACTGGGTGCGCAGCTGGTGCCCGAGCGCGGCTACCAGGCGCTGGTCGCGCGCGTCAACCGCCCGGCAGGACCGATCTGGCTGCTGCAGCCGATGACTTTCATGAACCGCTCAGGCGTGTCGGTGGCGGCGCTTTCGCGCTTCTTCAAGATCGAGCCGGCGCAAGTTCTGGTGGTGCATGACGAACTCGATCTGCAGCCGGGCCAGGCCAAACTCAAGTTCGGTGGCAGCGCCGCCGGCCACAACGGGCTGAAGGACATCCACGCCATGCTCGGTACGCAGGACTTCTGGCGCCTGCGGCTGGGCATTGGCCACCCGGGCGTGAAGGCCGAAGTCGTGAACTACGTGCTCAAGAAGCCATCGGCGGAGCACCGCGACGCCATCGACAAGGCCAGCGAGCAGTCGCTCAAGGCGCTGGACGCGCTGCTGGCGGGCGAGATGGACGCTGCGCTGGCCGTTGTACACGCGGGTGTGCAGCGACCCAAGCCGCCGCGCGTTGAAAAGCCCGAAGCCAAACCATTGCCTGATGCAGGAGACTTGCCATGAAACTCTGGATCACTTTGCTGCTGTGTGCCGCCAGTGCCGCCCAAGCGCAGACCGTCTGGCGCTGCGGGTCCGATGGCCGCAGCTATGCCGACGCACCGTGCCGCGATGGCCGCGCGCTGGAGCTTGCCCCGGCACGGCCGGCGGCCGACAGGCTTGATGCACAAGACATGGCGCGCCGTGAAACGGCCCTGGCAGCGCAACTGCTGCGCGAACGCTTGCAACGGGAATCCCAAGCGGCTGCGGGTCCGGCCGGCATCCACGGCTTGGGCCGGGCGCCAGCCGCTGCCGGCGTCAAGCCAAAGGCAAAGTCGCAGGCGACAAACAAACGTCGGCCTGAAGACGATGGTATCTGGCGAGCAATTGCACCTTCGTCTCGACGTGCGAAGGGTTGACCGGGATGCAGTCCACCGGGCACACCTGCACGCACTGCGGCTCGTCGAAGTGGCCCACACATTCGGTGCAGCGGCTGGCGTCGATCTCATAGATCTCGGCACCCATGTGAATGGCCTGGTTCGGGCACTCGGGCTCGCACACATCGCAGTTGATGCATTCGTCCGTGATCCAAAGAGCCATTGCCGTCATTCCTCCACTTGCGTGACGCGCTCGCGCAGGCGCCGAAGCACCGACGGTGCCACGAACTTGGAGACATCACCGCCCAGGCTGGCAATCTCGCGCACGAAGGTGCCGCTGACAAACTGGAACTGGTCGCTGGGTGTCATGAACACGGTTTCGACTTCGGGCATCAGTTGACGGTTCATGCCCGCCATCTGGAATTCGTATTCGAAGTCGCTGACGGCGCGCAGCCCGCGCACCACGACCTTGCCCTTGATCTCGCCGACAAAGTCGCTCAGCAGGCCGCGAAAGGCCATGACCTCGACGTTCTTGTAGGGGGACGCGATCTCCTCAGCCAGTTCAACCCGTTCGGCGATCGTGAACATCGTTCGCTTGTGGTGGCCAGCGGCTACCGCCAGCACCAGCCGGTCAAACAGGCGCGAGGCACGCCGCATCAGGTCTTCGTGGCCCAGTGTCATGGGGTCGAAAGTACCCGGGTAAATGGCGGTGAGCGGGGCTTTGAGCGTCACGGCGTTTGACCTCCAGGCAGGGCATTGTCAGCACGGCGGGCAGGGCCTGCGAACCCTGGGCGGCCGCAGTGTAGCTGCCCTGATGAGCAAATGTTGCTTGGCCACTTTGCTCATCCCCCCAGGGGGGCGGACGACGTATGCCGTCGGCCTGGGCGTCCTCATTCGCCACGCTGCCAAAGCTGTGCGTACACGGCACCGGCCTTGAACTGGCGAAACAGCGTATGGCCAGCGGGCGGCTCGGTCAGGGCAACATCCGACTCCACGTACAGGTAACCGCCTGGCACCACCAGGCGCGCTGCGGCAGTGGCGGCGCTGGGCGCCAGGCCGCTGTCGAAAGGCGGGTCCACGAACACCAGCTCGAAGCGTGCTGCCGGCGCGCGCGACATCCACGCCAGCGCATCCACGCGCAGCACGCTGACGGCCGCCGCACCCAGCCTGAACTTCACCGCCAGCAGGCTGTCCACCAGCACACCTTCACGCTCCAGCAACTGCACTTCAGCCGCGCCTCGCGACGCCGCCTCGAAGCCCAGCGCGCCACTGCCGGCAAAGGCATCCAGCACGCGCCAGCCCGTCAGGTCTTGCCCGAGCCAGTTGAAAAGTGTTTCGCGCACGCGATCGGGTGTGGGGCGCAAGCCCGGGCGATCGGCCACCGGCAGCTTGCTGCGTTTCCACAGGCCGCCGATGAGGCGCACTTCACCCAGATGTTGGGTGGCCCGCTTGATGACGGGCCGGGTGGACTTGGGGTCGTGGCCGTGGGCCTGGGGCCGGGCCTTCAAAGTCGCACCTCGATGCCCTGTGCGGCCATCAGCGCCTTGGCCTGGCCGACCGTGAACTCACCATAGTGAAAAATGCTGGCGGCCAGCACCGCGTCGGCGCCACCGATGCGAATGCCGTCGGCCAGGTGTTCCAGGCTGCCGACACCGCCGCTGGCGATCACGGGCACCGACACCGCGTCGCTGATGGCGCGGGTCAGTTCAAGGTCGAAGCCGATCCTGGTGCCGTCGCGGTCCATGCTGGTCAGCAGTATCTCGCCCGCGCCGAAGTCCGCCATCTGCCGCGCCCAGGCCACCGCGTCGAGGCCTGTGTTGTGACGCCCGCCATGGGTGAAGACGTCCCAGCCGCCGGCAAAACTTTGCTTCGCGTGGCTCTTTGCATCGGCGCGGCGTTTCGCGTCGATGGCCACCACGATGCATTGCGCGCCGTACTTGTCCGATGCGTCGCGAATGACCTGCGGGTTGGCCACCGCCGCCGAATTGAAGCTGACCTTGTCGGCACCTGCATTCAGCAACCGCCGCACGTCAGCCACCGTGCGCACCCCGCCACCCACGGTGAGCGGAATGAAGACTTGGCGAGCCACCGCTTCGATGATGTGCAGGATCAGGTCGCGCCCGTCGCTGGTGGCGGTGATGTCCAGGAAGGTCAGTTCGTCGGCACCCTGGTCGTTGTAGCGCGCTGCAATCTCGACCGGGTCGCCGGCATCGCGCAACGCGACGAAATTGACGCCTTTGACGACGCGACCGCCGGTCACGTCCAGGCACGGAATGATTCTCTTGGCCAGCATCTTGGGGTTTTCCTCAGCCCCGATTTTAGGGGTGGGCGGAATCCATTCGTCGTGAAGATCGTATTACCCAGACGCACTGATGCGTGCACAGGAGTCGCCATGAAAATTTCCTACGCTCTTCCTGCCGGCGCTGCGCTGGCCCTGGCTGTTGCCGCAATGCCAGCAGCCGCAGTTCCGCAGTTCTACGCCACCACCCTTAGCGGTGCGAACGAGAACCCGGCCAATGCGTCCTTTGGCAGTGGCGCAGCGGTGGTCACGATCGACCTCGCCTTGTCCACGATGCGTTTGCAGACCACCTTTGCCGGCCTCACTGGCAACGTCAGCGCCGCGCACATCCACTGCTGCGTCACGGCACCCGGCAATGTTGGCGTGGCCTCCCAGACGCCGTCCTTCAGCGGCTTCCCGTTGGGTGGCACCTTCGGCTCCTACGACAACACCTTCAACATGACGTTGGCCTCGAGCTACAACGCCGCGTTCATCACCGCCAACGGCGGCACGCCTGCCAGCGCGTTCACGGCCCTGGTGGCGGGCCTGGACGCCGGCCGGTCCTACCTGAACATTCACAGCAGTTTTGCCCCGGGTGGCGAGATCCGGGGCTTTCTTGCACCTGTGCCCGAGCCCGAAAGCTACGCCATGCTGCTCAGCGGCCTGGCGTTGGTGGGCTGGATGGCGCGGCGCCGGAAGCAGGCGGCCTGAAGCCGTCATCGGCGGTCAGGCAGGCAGGCGGCGCGGCTGGTGTTCAGGCCTTCAGGCCATCAAGCCCAGTTCGTCGGCCCGCCGCTGAGCGGCTGAAAAATCTAGCGCGCCGGTGTAGATGCTGCGACCGCAGATGACCGCTTCGATGCCGTCGGCCTGCACGGCGCAGAGTTGCTCGATGTCGGCCATGCCCGCCAGACCGCCCGAGGCGAAGACGGGGATGCTCAACGCCTGCGCAAGCTTCACCGTGGCTTCGATGTTGATGCCGGTGAGCATGCCGTCGCGGCCGATGTCGGTGTAGATCACGGCTTCGACGCCGTAGTCTTCGAACTTCTTCGCCAGGTCCACCACCTCGTGGCCGGTGAGCTTGCTCCAGCCATCGGTGGCGACCTTGCCGTCCTTGGCGTCCAGGCCGACGATGATGTGGCCGCCAAAGGCGCTGCAGGCGTCTTTCAGGAAGCCGGGGTTTTTGACGGCAGCAGTGCCGATGATGATGAAGCTCACGCCGTCATCCAGGTAGCGCTCGATGGTGTCGAGGTCGCGAATACCGCCGCCAAGCTGCACCGGTATCTCGTCGCCGACTTCCTTCAGGATGGCCTTGATGGCGGTCTCGTTGATGGGCTTGCCGGCGAACGCGCCGTTCAGATCCACCAAGTGCAGCCGTCGCGCACCGGCTTCCAGCCAGCGTCGCGCCATCGCGGCGGGGTCTTCACCAAAAGTGGTGGAAGCACCCATGTCACCTTGTTGGAGACGGACGCACTTGCCGTCCTTGAGGTCGATGGCCGGAATCAGCAGCATGGCTCTACCGTTGGCGGTGGGTATCAGGAGGGTGTGAAGAACTGCTGCTCGACGCGTGTGCGCTAGGGCTTCCAGTGCAGGAAGTTGCGGTACAGGGCCAGGCCTTGGTCGGCGCTCTTCTCGGGGTGGAATTGAGTGGCGAAAATGTTATCGCGTGCCAGGGCGCAGGTAAAGCGTCCGCCATAGTCGGTTTCACCGGCAATGTGTGCAGCCACGGTGGGCGCGGCGTAGTAGCTGTGTACGAAGTAGAACCAGGCGCCATCCGCCACGCCCTGCCACAACGCATGCGGCGACTGCAGCACGCGGTTCCAGCCCATCTGCGGCACCTTGAAGCGGCTGCCGTCGGGCTGCAGGCGCCCTTGCATTTGAAAGCGCTGCACGCGACCGGGGATCAGACCCAAGCCCGGCGTGTCCTGCTCGTCGCTGTGGTCCAGCAGCATCTGCATGCCCACGCACACACCCAGCAACGGCTTCGTCGCCGCCGCGTGCAGCACGGCGTCTTTCAGGCCCGAGTCGCGCAGCTCGCGCATGCAGTCGCGCATGGCGCCCTGGCCCGGCAACACCACGCGGTCTGCGGCCATCACGTCTTCGGGGCGCCGCGTGATGACGACGTCGATGCCGCTGCCCGCTGCCACATGCATCACCGCCTGCGACACCGAGCGCAGGTTGCCCATGCCGTAGTCCACCACCGCCACCGTGGCCATGGTTCTACAGGCTGCCTTTGGTGGAAGGGACGACGCCGGCCGAGCGCGGGTCTGGCGTCAGCGCCATGCGCAGCGCGCGGGCGAAGGCCTTGAAGATGGTCTCGCACTGGTGGTGTGCGTTGTCGCCGTGCAGGTTGTCGATGTGCAGCGTGACGAGTGCGTGGTTGGCGAAACCCTGGAAGAACTCATACGCCAGCTGGGTGTCGAAAGCGCCCACCATGCCGGACTTGAAGGGCACGCGCATGTGCAGCCCCGGGCGGCCGGAGAAGTCCACCACCACGCGCGACAGCGCTTCGTCCAGCGGCACATAGGCGTGGCCGTAGCGGGTGATGCCGCGTTTGTCGGCCACCGCCTGCGCCACCGCCATGCCGAGCGTGATGCCCACGTCTTCCACCGTGTGGTGGCCGTCAATGTGAAGGTCACCGGTGGCCTGGATGTCCAGGTCGATGAGCCCGTGGCGCGCGATCTGGTCGAGCATGTGGTCGAAGAAGCCGATGCCGGTGGACAGCTTTGCAGCGCCCGTGCCGTCGAGGTCGATGCTGACGCGGATCTGCGTTTCCTTGGTGTCGCGCTGGACGGTGGCGGTGCGGCTCACAGGCAATCCTTCAGGGCTTCGATCAACAGTGTGGTTTCTTCGGGCGTGCCCACAGTCAGGCGCAGGCAGTTGGCCAGCAAAGGGTGCAGCGCAGAGACATTCTTGATGAGGATGCCCCGGCCCTTCAGCGCTGCAAAGCTGCGCGCAGCATCGGGCACGCGGGCCAGGATCATGTTGGCGTCGCTGGGGAATGGCAGCACGCCAGGCAGTGCCTGCAGCGCTGCGAACAGCCGCGCGCGCTGTTCGCGGATCGACCGTGCCTGGCGCGCGTATTCGTCGGCATGCTCCAGCGCAAACAGCGCTGCTTCGGCGTTGAGCACACCGATGTTGAAGGGCGGGCGCAGCTTGTCGATGTCGGCAATGAGCTCACTGCGGCCCATGAGATAGCCGATGCGCACGCCAGCCAGGCCGAACTTGCTCATCGTGCGCATGACCATGAGCTGCGGGTGTTCGCGCAGCCAGGCCATGGAGTCGCGGCTGGCGAAGGGTTGGTAGGCCTCGTCCATCACCACCAGCCCCGGCGCCTGTTCGATGACCCGCTGCACCACCGCAGCGTCCCACAGGTTGGCGCTGGGGTTGTTGGGGTAGGCCAGGTAGATCAGCGCCGGCTGATGTTGCGCCATGGCTTGCATCATGGCGGCTTCGTCGAGTTCGAAGTCAGCCGTCAGCGGCACGCCGACGAAGCGGATGCCCTGCAGCCGCGCCGACATCTCGTACATCACAAAGCCCGGCACCGGCGCCATGAACACAGCGCCCGGCACGTCGCAAGCCATGCTGAGCATCGTGATGAGCTCGTCCGAGCCGTTGCCCAACGTCAGCGCGCAGCCATGGGGCAGGCTGGCGTGTGCCGCCAGCGCGCGTTTCAGGTCCTCGGTGCGCTGCGCCGGGTAGCGGTTGATGGCCACCTGCGACAGCCTCTCGCCCAGCGCCTGGCGCAGGTGCTGCGGCAGGCGGTGCGGGTTCTCCATCGTGTCGAGCTTGACCATCCCGTCGCTGGGCTGCACGGCGTAGGCGTGCATCGACTGCACATCGTGGCGCAGGGTGTTCTGCATGCGCTGGGCGAGTGTGTTCATACGGCGGCGTCAAGCCTCTCGGGGCCTACCAGAAAAGGATTGAGAATTCTCACGCCGTCCATCAACTGCTCATGCTGAAGGTCTTCGGTCAACAGGTAGTCGCAGCCCTGTTGCTGGGCGGCGGCCACCATCAGCGCGTCCCAGTAGTTGACGCCGAAGCGTGACTCCACAGCCCACGCTGATTCCACGGTGGCGTGGTCCACCACCCACGGTTGCCAGCGCTGCAATCGGCGCACTTCCGCCCTGGCGTCACCCGGCGGCATGGGCGGTTTGAGTTTGCGCGTGGCGATGACGTAGAACTCGTTCAGCACCTGCGTGCTCAAGCGCCCGCTACGGCGCAGCCACAGTTCACGCAGCCAAGTGCGCGCCACCGCGTGCTTGCCTGAGTGCGCACGGTCTTCTGCATAGAGCAGGACATTGGTGTCAACGAAAACGATGCTGCCGTTCGGCATAGATTTCTTCGCGGGTGGCGTACGGGCTGCCATCGGAGGTGAAAGAGAAATCACGCTCCATCCACTCGCGCATGGCGCGCTCGTAAGCATCGTCATGCCGCATCTTTTCAGCCAGCAATTCACCCACCAGCCGCGACACGCTGGTGTTGCGGCGCGCGGCTTCCATGCGGGCCCAATCGGCAACGGTGTCTTCCATGGTGACGGTGACGTTCTTCATGGTGCGGGTGCGTGTTAGTCGTACGCCAATCATGACACGAAGTTCGTGGAACACGAACTTCGTGTTATCAAGCCAAACTCAAAATCATCTTGTGCTCACCGTCGTCAATTTCGCCGGTGTAAGTGAACCCCAACTTTTGATAGAAGGGGCCGGCATGCCCAGGCCCGTCAACATGCGACAGCCCGACCTGCGGCACGCCCCACCGTTCGGCTTCCTTGAGTACCCACTCCATCGCCAGGCGTCCATAGCCGCGCTTCTGGTGCCGCGCGTCAACCAGCAAGCGCCAGACATAGAGCTGTTCGGCCGGCTTCTCCTTGTCCAGCCGCGCGTCGTAGAGCAGCATCATGCCGACCGCTTCATCGCCGTCGAACATCGCCAGCGCCCGGCCTGCGGGCTCGTAGGCCACTTGCGCCAGCGAGCGGTCCACCGGCGCCACGAAGCGGCGCTGGCCGGCGGCCACCTGCAGCTTGAGCACAGCGTTCAGGTTGCCAGCATCGACCGGCCGCACGCTGAAGTTGAGCGGCGGGCGTGGCGCCGAGCCCTGCCCGGTCAGCCGCAGTTCGGCCGCCCTGGCGTGCGCCTGCAAGCCTTCGCCATAAGCCAGCTCGGCGGCAATCGGCCCCAGCACCTGCGCACCCGCTTCGCTGACCTCGATCAGGCTGCTGCG
>JANNGN010000165.1:0-2596 GCA_031403895.1 Rubrivivax sp.
CACACCCGCCGCAACCAGGTCTGCACCGGAATAGATCGCCGCAACCCCTGGCATCGCCTGCGCAGTTGCCAAGTCGATCGAGCGAATGTCCGCATGCGCATGTGGCGAGCGCAGAAACGCTAAATGCAGTTGGCCCGGCAACGAGAAATCGTCGGTGAATTGGCCGCGGCCGGTCAACAGCAAGGGATCCTCGATGCGGCGCACGGTCTGCCCACTGCCGAAGCGGCTGGCTTCGATGGGGGCGTTCATGCCTTGTCCCCAGTCATCGTCAGCGCAGCCTGTTGGACCGCTGCCACGATGTTGACGTAACCCGTGCAGCGGCACAGATTGCCCTCCAGCGCCTGCACGATCTCAGCCTCGGACGGGCGCGGCGCCTTGGCCAGCAGGCAGGATGCGGCCATCAACATCCCCGGCGTGCAGAAGCCGCATTGCAGGCCATGGCAGTCCATGAAAGCCTGCTGCAGCGGGTGCAGCTTGTCGCCCTGCGCCAGACCCTCCACCGTGGTGACGCTGCAGCCCTGCGCCTGCACTGCCAGCACGCTGCAGCTTTTGACTGCCTGGCCGTCGAGCAGCACGGTGCAGGCGCCGCATTGGGCGGTGTCGCAGCCGGCGTGGGTGCCGGTGAGGGCCAGCGGGCCGCGCAGGAGGTCGAGCAGCAGGGTCTGTGGTTCGATCTCGGCCTGGGCCATGCGGCCGTTGACTTGCAAGCTTAGATTCAGCATCAATTCGCCCGGTCTGGTACTGACAGGGATGTTAGCGGGTTCAGCTCGACAAATCGCGGTCAATCTCTTGGCCGACTTCAAACCCCTGCAGCCGATGAAGTCGGCTTGGGCCGGCTGCGTTGCCAGGCCTTGATTGCCAGATGACGCGTCAGCAGCCATGGCGGCATGCGCAGCCAATGTGCCCGAAGGTAGAGCAGGAACAATGCCGATGGCGTGAGTGCCGGCGCCACTGTTGAATGCTGTGAGCGCAGTACGCGCCACCACAGTGAATCCATCAGTGCCGACAGCGGCCAAGCCGGCGCCGCCTGTGCGGCATCGGTCAACCTGCGCTCAGGCACCGGCGTGCCCAGGATCTTGTGCGTGCAGCGCAAGCCATAGTGCAACGGGCGGGCCAGATTCAACTCGCGTGCACGCGCTACCAATTCGACCCAAAAATCGGGCGCCTGACCGAAGTGGCGCAACAACAGGTCCAGATCGGACAGGTCGCGCAGTCCGTGGCTCAGGTCGTCGTTGTGAAACAGATGCGTCATGCTGTGCAGCACCATGTCGATTGGCGCCAAGACACTCACGCCGTCCAGGCCTGGCACAGGACGAGCGGCGGCCAACAGCTTTGCCGCATCGGGTTTCAAACGCGCGGTCTCAGGCAGGATGGTGTGGTGCACGTCAATCACCGTGTGGCGGCGCATGTGCTCCATCGGTGGCAGCTCGTGCATCCACTCGCGGTAGTAACGCTGATCGTAGGCGGAATGGTGGGTGTTCATCCATCCATTCATCATCAGATTCGACTCGACTTCGGGCAGGCGCGCCTTGGGCACCAGGATGTCAATGTCCGAAAACAGCCGACCGGATGCGGCCGGCAGGCCCGATATCACGTAGGCCGCACCCTTGAGCAGCAGCAGGGGCAGGCCCGTGGTCGCCAAAGCACGCCGCAGCAACTCCACTTCGCGTCTGACCTCGTTGTGCTGCGCCTCGGCCACCAATCTGCTGGCGTTGAGGTGCACGCGAGGCGCGGTGGGCACTTCGGCGGTTACGCCGCGGGTTGCCAGCATGACGGCGATGCGCGGCAGCAAGTCGGCATGTCGTGCTTGGCGCACCAAGGTCTCCCAGTCGGCCAGCGGCCAAAGCGCCAACTCATCCGCGTGTTGCAGCGCATACACGACCAGGTCGGATGGCAATTGCCTCATGCGCCGATCGCCGGGCCTTGCGCCGCCAGGCGATCAAACAATGTGGCGGCCTCATCGAGCTTGCTGTAAGTGAACTCATGGCAATCACTGCGCTCGACCAGATCGGCCAACAGCTCGAACCCCTGGCGCCCATGGACGTTGTAGTTGAACGAGCATTCAATCAATCGCATCATGGCCCGGCCCTTGCTCAAGGGTTGCAGTTGGGTTGGCGCATTGGCTTCGAAGCGGGGCAGCACCACCCAACCTGGCAGGGCAGGTTGATCGGCTCGCAGCACGGCATCACGCGGTGGTTTGAAATGCCCAACCGCTCCCTTGAGCGTCTCCTGCACGATATTGCCGAACTGGGCCTGAGGTGCAAAACGCCGGATGACATCGATCGACGCATTCTTCAGGCTGACCGGCCGCGCTAGCGGCACGATCATCGCCGTGGCCGGGTCAAGCAATGCCAGCTCATCGGAGAGCAAGCGCCAACCGCGAAAGACCAGGCCTGCACACAGGGTGCTCTTGCCCGAGCCCGACGGCGCCGGCAGGATCAGCGCGCACCCTCCGCGCTCGAGTACCGCAGCATGCATGACCAGATACTGCTGCGCCAGACTCGAGACACACCAGTTCATGCCCCACTCCAGCATGGGAAAGCCCTGGTCTCCGGGCAGCGGAGCGAATGGCTTGTCGCCATCCACACTGAAGATC
>JANNGN010000166.1:0-6634 GCA_031403895.1 Rubrivivax sp.
CCGGCCACCAGTTCCAGGTTGTGGCTGGTCTCTTGCGTGAGATCAACGAAGTCTTCGTTGACGATGCCGCGCACGCCATGCCGCGCGCCATAGACGCGCTGGATGCCCTGGTGCCGTCGTGCCTCCAGCACCACGCCGACAAGGCTCTGGTTGATGACGGCGGTGGGGCCACCGCCTTGCGCGACGAGGATTTTTCCGGACGACATGGGCTGCTCCTGGGTGGCCACAGGCGGCATGCTAGCCGCTGCTGCGCGCTGCCGGGCCATGTCGGAATCTCTGACAGATGCAGAGTGCGGCCACGCTGAAAAGCGTGAACGAATTCTTCGCCCGCGCGCAGAGCGTTGATTTTGTTGATGCCGGGCGATGGAAGGCAGCCGCAGGTACAGGTCTTGCTCTTGCCGTTGTGCAGACCCGTTTCAAGGGCTGTCCGCCCACCAACCGGTTGAATCAGGAGACTGAAGCATGACCCACCATCTCTCTTCCGCCATTGCCCGCGCCTTCGGTGCCAGCCTGCTTGCACTCAGCGCCATCGCCAGCGCCAGCCCGATCACCTCCGCCGGGGGCCTGACCGGTTCGACCACCGTCATCGACTTCAGCCAGTTCACTGGCGCCGCCCAGCAAACGGGTGTCAACGGCCCGACGCAAATCGGCTCGGTCGCTGGTGTTGACGTGACCGTGCAGGACATGTCTGGTGGCGGCAACGTGTGGCTGTACAACGCCGGCTGGGGCCTGCTCGGCAACGGTAGCTGGGACAGCGGCATGAACGGCTTCCTCGGCATCTTCCCGAACAACGGCCCGGTGCGCATCCGCTTCAATGACGGTCCCATCTCGGGCTTCGGCGCCTTCATGAACTACCCCGTCTCGGGCTTTCTGCCGCAGACCCTGAGCGCTTTTGATTCGGCCGGCAATTTGCTGGAGACCTTCGACATCGGCGCTGATGCGCCGATCAGCACCCCTGGCGGCTTGAACGCCGGTGGCTTCCGCGGCATCCAGCTCGCCACCACCAACATCGCCTACATCGAGTTCCTGGGCGACACGGCGGTCTTTGACAATCTGACCTTCTCCACCACCAGCCGGGTTCCGGAACCCACCTCACTGGCCCTCGTGGGCTTGGCGCTGGCCGGTCTGGGCCTGGCCCGCCGCAAGCAGGCCTGAGCATCAAGTCTCGGCGCCACCAACCCCGCTGCGGCGGGGTTTTTTGTGCCCGCCGCGCCTGCACGGCACTGCCATGCCGCGTTGCTTCTCGTCGCGGACACAGGTCCGCAGCGTTGTCGCACCTCGATACCGCCCCGTATTGCAGCCCCCTATCGCAGCCCCGTATCCGCAGCCCCGAATCGCAGCCGACTCGGGCGCGTCCAACCGCCGTTTCCAGGCTCAGAAGTCGATCACCTCGACCCGCATGCCCCGCCCAGCCAGCAGCGCGCGCGCCTTTTCTGCCTGCACGCGGTCGGCATAGGGCCAGCCGACAACACGCCAGTCCTCGCCAGCCGGCATGACTTCGACCTGCATTTGCGGCATGTCGGCTGTGACGAGCAGCGCGCGCATGGCAGCCGCGACCTGGTTGCTTTCAGTGCGGGTGCGCAGCAGGCGGGTGGAGACAGCAAAGGCGGGGCCTGCCGCAGTCGGGGGGCGTGAAGTCGCTGCAGCGGCTGTTGCGGACGATGCGGCCGAGGTTGCGGCCAAGGTTGCGGCCGCGGTTGCGGCAGACGTTGCGGCAGACGTTGCAGCAGGGCTGGCCAGGGGCAAGGCAGCCGGTGGTTGATCCGCCTGCGCCGCTTGCTCAGTGGCCTTGCGGCGTTCATCGGCGCGGGGGCCGATCGGCGGCAGGCTCACCCTGCCCAGAGTGGGTTCCACGTCCGCCGGCCGGGTGGGCTCGGCGATGCGGGCTGCTGCAGCAGTGGCGGCGGCAGTGCCAGTCGCTGATGCCGGTGGCGACGAAGCCGGTGCGGCTGGCGCAGGGGTTGAAGCCGCAGCAGCAGCAGATGCCCCAGCAGCAGCAGCAGCAGCAGACGCCCCAGGCACCGCTGTTCCCGCGAATTGCAGCGCCAAGGCACCGGCGAGCAGCGTGGCGCCCAGCGCCGCCAGGGCTGCAATGCGCGCGCGACTCCACAGGCGGCGTCCCAGCACGCTGGGTGCGTCGCCAGCGCCGACCAGCACCCGCGTCCGCGAACGCCCCGCCTCCAGCTGTGCAGTCAACACCCACACATGCAGCAACCGCGCCAGAGGCGCCGTGCCGTCCGGCGCGACCAGGCGCACCGGCACGCCGGCCGGTGGCGTGGCCAGCGCCACACCCTGCACGGCCGCCCAGCGCGCCACGCGCGACGGCGACAGGGGTGCGATGAAGTCTTCGCTGAAGGCCGGTGCCAGCGCTGCGTTTGCGCGCGCGGGTGGTGGGTTTGCGAGCGCGGGTAGCGGGCCTGCCGGTGCGGGTGGAAGTCCAGCGGGTGCAAGTGAAGCGCCAGCGGGCGCATGTGCAGCGCCAGCGGGCGCATGTGAAGCGCCTGCGGCTTGTGCGCCCGCGCGCGCAGGGTCAACCGGCGGCGCCAGCCCAGTCTCGGTGCCCTGCGCGCGTGCCATCGCACGCTCGCGCAGCGTCGCGCCGCTCGACGTGTCCGCCACGCCTGCGGGTGGGTTCCGGGTGCTTGTCTCGGTGCTTGTCTGGGTGGTGCCCTGTGCGAGGGCCTGGGCGCCGACCGGTGTACCCGCTCGGGCAGCGGCGCCTGCCAGAAACGGCAGCGCCACATAGCCCACCGAGCACACCTGCGCGGCCGTGATGCGGCGCGCCAGCGGGTGGCGGTTGTGCCAGGCCACGACATGGGCGCTCAGCGCGTGCAGGTTCAGGTCTTTCATCGTCAGCGCCAATTCTGGTCGGGCTGGCGGCTGCATCGCCAGGCCAACTGACGGGTGCAGACCGCGCTATTCAAAGGCTCGGCGCGGCGGGCGGCGCCGGCAGGTGCATCAGCAGCAGCGTTGCGAGTGCCGCCACTGCCACCGCGATCGTGAGCCACAAGGTGACCACGCCATAGCGGTCCAGCACCAGGCCCAGCAGCCAGGGCGACAGGGCGCCGAGCAAACGCCCGGGCAGGCTGATCCAGCCCTGGCGTGTACCGTAACCCCGGGCACCGAAGAGCGCCAATGGCAGGGTGCCGCGCACGATGGTCAGCAGCCCGTTGCCCATGCCGTGCAGCAGCACGAAGGGCAAGGCGCCCACAGGGCCCCACACCAGCAGGCAGGCCGCGCCGAGCGGGTGGCCCAGGGCCGCCAGCCGCGCCGCCAACAGCGGCGAGTAGCGGCTCAGCAGACCCAAATCGACAAGCCGTGCCGCCACCTGCGCCGGGCCAGCCAGCGCTGCCAGCGCCACCGCCGTAGCGAGCGGCGCGCCTGCGGCCTGCAGCACGGCCGGCAGGTGGGTGGCGATGCTGGTGCTGACAAAGCCCAGCAGCGCAAGCAGCGTAGCCACCAGCGCCAGGCGGCCGGGCGGGACGGTTGCTGCGGCTGGCGTGGCTGGCACGGCAGCCGCTGGTGATGGAGCCGGTGTTTCGGCGCGGTTGGCGTCGGCACCGGCCGCCGAACCTGGCGCAGCCTCTGCCTCTGCGACCCGCGGCAGCCACAGATTGAGTGGCAAACCCAGCACCAGGTGCAGCGCCAACCAGCCAAAACAGGCACCGCGCCAACCCCAGAGCGACTCCATCAGCGCTGACAGTGGCCATCCCACAGTGCTGGCAAAACCGGCGATCAGCGTGATGCCGGTGATGGCCTTGCGCGCGTCGGCGCCGTACAGCCGCACCAGCGCCCCGAAGGCGGTGTCGTACAGGCCGCAGCCCATCGCCAGGCCCATCACCGCCCAGGCCGCGAACAGCGTGAGCGGGCCCTGCGCCATGGCCAGCATCAGCAGTGCCAGCGCAAAGAGGGCGGTTGAGACCAGCAGCACGCGGCGGCCACCCAGCCGGTCCACGCGCCGACCGGCCCATGGGCTGACGAGCGCGGAAATGATCAGCGCCATCGACAGCGCCGCATAGACATTCGACGGCGCCAGGCCCATTTCGCGCGCCGTTGGCGCTGCCAGCATGGCGGGCAGGTAGAACGACGAGCCCCAGGCCAGCGTTTGTGCCGTGCCCAGCGCAATCACGACCGAGGTGCGTGACTTCAAGCCAGGCGTTTCATCAATCGCGCTGCCGCCGCCTGGCCACAGGCTTGCCGTTGACCGGGCAGGCCAGCGACACGGTGCCCTGCAGCCATTGCCAAAAGCCGCCGATGTGGCTTTGCAGGACGGGGTGTCAAGGAAACTCCAAATGCGCGAAGGGTGGTGCGGCAGTGTCGGTGCTGCGCTGGGTGCTGGTCTGGGTGCTGGCCTGGGTGCTGGTCGCTCGGCAGGCGCTGACGCCCACGCGCCGCATCAGTGCGGCACGGCGGCCAGCATCATCTGCACGAAGGCTTCGGGCTTGATGAAGCCGTTGCCGTAGCGGGCGTCGAAATCCGCCGCCGGTTTGGCGCTGCGGATCTCGTCGTCGCTCTTGCCGGCCTTGCGCAGGTCCCGGATGCGCTGCACCACCGTGGCCAGCAGCTGGCGGTAGGCCAGCAGGTCGGCCCGCGTGGCAAGGGGGCCGTGGCCGGGGATGATCTTCGTCTGCTCGGTGGCCAGCGCCAGCACGCGGTCAACTGCAGCCACCACGCCGTCGGCCGAGCCACCGCTGGAGACATCAATGAAAGGGTATGTGCCGTTGAAGTAAACGTCGCCCATGTGGACCACGTCGCTCTTGCGGAAATGCACGATGAGGTCGCCGTCGGTGTGCGCGCGCGGCACATGGAAAGCGTGTACCTCTTCGCCGTTCATGTGGAACGTCAGCTCGCTCGCCACCGTGATGACGGGCAGTGCCACCTTGGGCGAGGCCGGTTGGGGTGAACTGGACGTGACGAAGCTGATGAGTTGGTCGCGGCTCATGCGCCGGCGCACGTTGTCGTGCGCCACGATCAGCGCGCCGTCTTTGCCGAAGGCCTCGTTGCCGCCGGTGTGGTCGAAGTGGAAGTGCGTGTTCAGCACAAACTGCACCGGCTTCGGTGTGATGCGCGCGATGGCCGCCTTGATCCTGGCGGCCAGCGGCGCGAACTGGTCGTCGATGACGAACACCGCGTCTTCGCCCACCGACAAGCCGATGTTGCCGCCCGCGCCGACCAGCATGTAGGTGGTCTCGCTGAGCCTTTCGGCCCTGATCTCGACCTTGCTGAAGTCCTGTGCCGGCGCGGCGCTTGCGATCAGCAGGCTGGCCACGGTGAAGAACCATTTGAAGCGCTTGTGCATGCAGGACTCCTGGCGACGCTGAGACTTCATCGTAGCCCGACAGCCACTCAGATCATGGGCTGTGCCAGGTACAGGCCTTCGCGGCCGACGATGGGCTTGCGCGCCGGCATCAGCACCGTGCAGTCGTCGCACAGCGCGCGGATTTCGATCTCGCCGTCGGTGGCAATGAGTTCGCCTGCGGCAAAACGCTCGAAGCCCACCAAGGGCCGCTCGAAGCGAAAATCCGGCGTCGTGATGATGCAGGTCTTGAGCAGGTTGAAGCGGCGCTGCGGCAACGCAGCCGCATTGAGCGCGCCTTCGATGAGGCCGAAGTGGGCCAGGAAGTCCAGCGCCACCTGGACCGCAAGTTGACTGGTGGCGTGCAGAAAATGCTGGCCGCATTCGGCCACCAGTGCGACGCCGCCACCGTCGGCCAGGCCGTGGCGCCCGTGCTGGATGAGCGGCGTGCCCGAGCCCAGGCCCTGCGGCATCACCAGGTGCACGGCCGGGCGGCCGATGGCCCGCGCAGCAGCGCCGTTGCGATCGAACTGCGGATAGACCCAGAACGGCTGCACCGCCTGGCTGGTGGAGTGGATGTCCAGGATGTGATCGGCCGCCGCCACCACGGGCCGCAGCGCACGTGCGCGGTCCAGTTCGGGGCTGTGCTCGCTGCCGTCCAGCCAGGCCGCTGACCAGATGCGGTTCAGGTTGTGTACCAGTTGACGGCTCTCGAACGGAAGCGCGGGATCAAAACTTTCGTAGGCTGCGACGTTGGCAAAGCTCACCGTCAGCGTGCCGAAACGCGGGCGCACGCCACTGTCGAGCAAGTGGGTGACGGCCGTCATGCCGCAGAACTCGTTGCCGTGCGTGAGCGCGTTGACGAGCACATGCGGGCCGGGCTTGCCGGATTCGAATCGGTGTACGTAGTCGATACCGACGTTGCCCACCCGGTAGGGCGACAGGTCGCGCGGCAGCACTTCGAGGGTGGGCGTGTCGGGGATCATCGGGCCTGCGGGTTTTAAGGCTGGTTTTTGGGTCAGACAACGGCTTCAGAAGACCGTTGTCACGCGCACCGTGCCGCCGGTACTTTCCACGCTGACAGTGCCTGCACCGGCTTGGGCGAGCTTGATCATGTTGTCGTTGCTGGCCATGATCTCTGCCACGAAGCCGCGCACGCTGCGGTGCTGGGCATGCGCCACCATCTGCTTTTGCAGGGCACTGCCCAGACCGCAGCCCTGCCAGTCGGGATGCACCATGAAGGCGGTCTCGGCCAGGTTGGTGCCGGGGTCGGTGAAGTAGCAACTCTGCGCCACGATGTGTGGGTTTTCTCGCGTGCCGGTGACGGCGACGAAGGCG
>JANNGN010000167.1:0-1963 GCA_031403895.1 Rubrivivax sp.
TCCCGGGCGGTGATGGAAGGAGTGAATGTTCGCATGCAGTGCGCCGGCTTTGCACTGGCATGGCGCTTGCACAATGGCGGTCCATGCAGTCCATGCACTCCACCCACTACCGCCCTCGTGATCCGTTCGACGTTGCTGCCCTGCTGCGCGACCTCGGCGGGCTGGACTGCAGCCAAGCAGCCGCCGATTGCGAGCGCGCCGCCGCCGACTACCACTGGTACAGCCCGGTGCTGCTGCAGCGCCTGCGCGGCCGGCGGCCCGACGTGGTGGTGCGCCCGCGCGACACCGACGAAGTGCAGCGCGTGGCCGCCGCCTGCGCGCGCCACCGCGTGCCGCTGACGGTGCGCGGCGGCGGCAGCGGCAACTATGGCCAGTGCGTGCCGCTCTTTGGTGGCGTCTCGCTGGACATGACCGGTCTGAACCGCGTGCTGCGCATCGAAGACGGCTTTGCAAGCGTGCAGGCCGGTGTGTTGCTGCACACGCTGAACCTGGCTGTGCAGCACAGCGGCCAGCAGCTGCGCATGTGGCCCAGCACCGAACGCATTGCCACGCTCGGCGGCTTCATCGCCGGCGGCCACAGCGGCATCGGCAGCATCCGCCACGGCATCCTGGCTGACGCCGGCAACGTGCGGCGGCTGCGCATCGTCACGCTGGAAGAAACGCCGCGCGTGCTGGACCTGCAGGGCGCCGACATCCAGCAGGCGCACCACGCCTACGGCAGCAACGGCATCATCACCGAGGTCGATGTGGCGCTGACGCCGCGCATCGAATGGCAGCACACGATCGCGCTTTTCGACAGCTACGACGCGGTGCTGCGCTTCGGCCTTGCCGCTGGAGACGCCGCCGTCAACAGGGGCCGCGCCATCGATGTCTTTCAGCTCAGCGCGGTCGAGCGCCGCATCACGCCCTACTACGCTGGCCTGAGTGGCGTGTTTGGCCGGCTGCAAGATGCCGACGCGATGTTTGCGCAGGTCTCGCTCGCCACACTGCCGGCCTACACGGCGCTGGTGCAGGCACACGGCGGGCGTGTCGTCGTGCAGGGCACGGAAGCCGAACTGATCGCACAAGGCCTGCCGTCGGCCACCGAATGCGCCTACAACCACACCACGCTTGAAGCGCTGAAGTCTGACCGCAGCGTGACCTACCTGCAGGTGGCCTATCCCGGCCCGCTGGATGCGGCGCTGGTCGCGCGCCAGATGCAGCGCTTTGGCGACGAGGTGCTGATGCACCACGAATTCAGCCAGTCCGGCGGTGAACTCGTGGCCTTCGCGTTGCCGCTGGTGCAGTACTTCGACGAAGCGCAGTTGCGTGGCCTGATGCAGAGCTTCGAAGCCGACGGCTGCTGGATTTTCGACCCCCACACCTGGGTGCTGGAGGACGGCGGCATGAAGGCGGTTGACCGCGCGCAGCTCGAATTCAAGAAACTCGCCGACCCGCTCGGCCTGATGAACCCGGGCAAGTTGCGGGGCTGGGACGAGCAGGTGCTGGGCATCGTGGGTGGCCAGCTGTGAAACTGCTGCTCGTCTTCTGCCACCCCGACCCGCACAGCTACGGCGCCGCCTTGCGCCGCACCGCCGCCGACGCGCTGCGCAACGCCGGCCACGAGCTGCGTGAAATCGACCTCTACGCCGAAGCCTTCAACCCCGTCTTCTGCGCCGCCGAGAAGGCCAGCTACCTGGCCGACACGCAGAAGAATATCGACGCGGTGGCCGCGCACGTTGACGCGCTGCGCTGGGCCGACGGCTGGGTGGTCGTCTATCCGACCTGGTTCTACGGCCCGCCGGCCATGCTCAAGGGCTGGCTTGAAAGGGTGTGGCTGCCGGGCGTGAGCTTTCGCATCGCCAGCGGCAGACAGCGCACCATTGGCGGCGTGCTGTCGAACATCAAACTCTTCATCGGCATCACCACCTCGGGCGCGCCCTGGTGGTGGTTGAAACTGATCGGCGACCCGGGCCGCAGCCTG
>JANNGN010000168.1:0-2524 GCA_031403895.1 Rubrivivax sp.
GGCGCTGCACATGCGCATTTCAGGGCAGAGCATCCTGGCCGGCATATTCCCGCAGAACGTGCGCGACGGCAAAGACCCGGTGGTCTTTCAGGGCCTGAACAACGGCGGCGGTGAGGCGATGATCGGCTACGCCTTCCCGCATCTGCTGATCGACCACGCCATGCGCAACCCGCATGTGCCGCCGGGCTTCTGGCGCGGTGTCAACCTGAACCAGAACGCGATCTACCTTGAATGTTTCATCGACGAGATCGCGCACGCCACCGGCAAGGACCCGCTCGTGCTGCGGCGCGAGCTGATGAAGGATCACCCGAAACACCTGGCCGTGCTGAACGCCGCCGCCGAACGCGCGGGCTGGGGCAAAGCGGCCCCCGACGTGAACGGCCAGAAGGTCTTCCGCGGCCTGTCGCAGACCCACGGCTTTGGCAGTTATGTCGCGGCCTGCGCCGAGGTCAGCGTCAGCAAGGACGGCGCGCTCAAGATCCACCGCATCGTTGCCGCCACCGACCCCGGCCACGCTGTCAACCCGCAGCAGATCGAAGCGCAGGTCGAGGGCAGCTTCGTTTACGGTTTGTCGGCCGCGTTGTACGGCGAGTGCACGGTGAAGGACGGCGCCATCGCGCAGACCAACTTCGACACCTACCCGGTGATGCGCATTGCCGACATGCCAAAGGTCGAGACCATCGTCATGCCCAGCGGCGGCTTCTGGGGCGGCGTCGGCGAGCCCACCATTGCGGTGGCGGCGCCGGCGGTGCTGAACGCCATTTTCGCGGCCACCGGCAAGCGCATCCGCGAGCTGCCGCTCAGGCACCACAGTTTGAAGGCCTGATCGCGCATGGGTCTGGTGGCGGCGCTGGCGCTGAGCGGCTTGGTGGGTGTGGGAACGGTGGTCGGTGACGGCATCCCCGCCGCGCTGACCGCCACGCCTGGCGACGCGGTGCGTGGCCGCGCCATCGTGGGCAGCCGGCAGCAGGGCTTGTGCCTGCTGTGCCACAGCGGCCCTGCGTCTGCCGACTTTGCGCAAGCGCGGCTGCAAGGCACTCTCGCACCCAGCCTGGAAGGCGCCGGTGTGCGCTGGAGCGAAGCGCAGTTGCGGCTGCGCATCGTTGACAGCCGCCGCCTGAATCCCGACAGCCTGATGCCCGCATTGCACCGCAGCGAAGGCCAGTCCCGTGTCGGCGCGGCCTGGCAAGGCAAGCCGGTGCTGGACGCGCAGCAGGTCGAAGACGTGGTGGCCTACCTGCGCACGCTGCAATGATCGGCCGCCGGCACTTGTTGTGGGCCGGTGCGGGCACCGTGTTGTGCCGGCCTGCGGCGGCCACGCCCGAATCGCTGTCATCAGCGATCGCCGCGTTCAGCGGCGACGCGAGGGTGCAGCAAGGGCGCGTCAAGCTGGACATCTCGCCGCTGGTGGAAAACGGCAACACGGTGCCTGTGGCCGTGTCGGTGGAGGGCGTGGACCCCGGCACCGTGCGCCGCATCGCGCTCTTCACCGAACGCAACCCACAGCCCGAAGTGGCGATCTTCCAGCTCGGGCCGCTGGTTGGCCGCGCGATGGTGGCCACGCGCATCCGCCTGGCCACATCGCAGACCATCGTGGCGCTGGCGCAGCTGAGTGATGGCAGCGTCTGGCAGCAGCGCGTGGAGGTGGTGGTGACGCTGGCTGCCTGTGTCGAGGGCGGCTGAACATGAGCACCGTGCGCGCCATCCTCACCGTACCGGCCAGCGCGCGCGTGGGCGAGGTGGTGGAAGTCCGCGCCCTCATCCAGCACGCGATGGAAACTGGCTACCGCCTCAGCGCCGACGGAGAAAGACTGCCGCGTGACCTGGTGCGCCGCGTCGAATGCCGCTTCGACGGTGAACTGGTCTTTGCCGCCGACCTGCACGCCGCGATCTCGGCCAACCCTTACCTGGCCTTCTTCCTGCGCGTGCCCGGAAGCGGCACCCTCACCGTGGCCTGGCAGGGCGACCGCAGCCTGGCGCACAGCGAATCCGCGCGCATCACGGTGGCATGAAGCGGCTGTGCCTGGTGCTGCTGCTGATGTGCGCGGCTGCCTCGGCCCAGGCGCAGCGCCGTTCAGGCTTCGAGTTCATGAGCGAAGCCACGCAGGCGCTGCAGAAAGACGATGCGCAGAACCCCGCCTTCCTGTGGCTGAAAGACGGCGAGCAGCGTTTCCAGGCCGCCTGCGTGCGGTGCCACAGCGCCAGCAGCGTCAACAGCATGAGCGGCGTGGCCGCGCGCTACCCGGCCTGGGACGCGGCCCTCGCCAAGCCCGTGACGCTGTCGGCACGCATCCAGCAGTGCCAAATTCGGCACGTCAAGGGCGCGCCACTGGCCGCAGAAAGCGACGCGCTGCTGGGCCTTGAATCCTATGTGGCGCACCAGTCGCGCGGCCAGGCCATCCAGCCGCCAAACGACGTACGCTTGGCGCCCTTCGTCGAGCAAGGCGCTCGCCTGTATCGCCAGCGCATCGGCCAGCTCGACTTCTCGTGCGCGCAGTGCCACGACGACAATGCCGGCCGGCGC
>JANNGN010000169.1:0-8150 GCA_031403895.1 Rubrivivax sp.
CTTCGTGAACAAGAAACTGCCCGGTGGTTTGCCCAAGAAAACCGCGCGCGCTTTGCTCGACATCGAGGACAAGGACTACGTGCCGATCATCCGCGACCCTCGGGCCACGACGGCCGAGACCGAGGCGGTGTTCTATTTCCCGGGCTGCGGCAGCGAGCGCCTGTTCAGCCAGGTTGGCCTGGCCACGCAGGCCATGCTGTGGCATGCCGGCGTGCAGACGGTGCTGCCGCCGGGCTACCTGTGCTGCGGCTACCCGCAGCGCGGCTCGGGCCAGTTCGACAAGGCCGAGAAGATGATCACCGACAACCGGGTGCTCTTCCACCGCGTCGCCAACACGCTGAACTACCTCGACATCAAGACCGTGGTGGTCAGTTGTGGCACCTGCTACGACCAGCTGCAGGGCTACAAGTTCGAGGACATCTTTCCCGGCTGCCGCATCGTCGATATCCACGAATTTCTGCTGGAGAAGGGCATCAGGCTGAACGCGTCGCAGCAGGCCGGCTATCTGTACCACGACCCCTGCCACAGCCCGATGAAGTTGCAGGAGCCGATGAAGACGGTGAAGGCCTTGCTCGGCCCGAACGTCATCAAAAATGAACGCTGCTGCGGTGAGAGCGGCACGCTGGGCGTGACGCGGCCAGACATCAGCACTCAGGTGCGCTTTCGCAAGGAAGAAGAGCTGAAGCTCGGTGAAACCGCGCTGCGCCAGATGCTGGCGCAGAACCCGGACTTGAGTCTGGCCGCGCAGTCCAACGTCAAGATCCTCACCAGTTGCCCAAGCTGCCTGCAAGGCCTGAAGCGCTATGAGAACGACCTGCAGAGCGGCCTGCTGGAGGCCGACTACATCGTCGTCGAAATGGCCCGTGTGATGCTGGGTGAAGACTGGCTGCCACAGTACGTGGCGCGCGCCAATGCGGGTGGCATCGAGCGCGTGCTGGTCTAGGTTTGGCCGGCACACCGGCAGGCCCTTTTGCCAGCAGGGCGTGCGGGGTGATACGCGCAGGCGCCGCGAAGCGCAGGACTAAACTCAAGCCCACTCCCTCACCCCGCAAAGCCCCATGGCCGGCCTAGACCGCAACACCCCGCAGCCGACCGCGCTCACCGTGCATCAGGCGTCGAGCGTGCTCGAAGTGGCTTTTGACGACGGCGCGCACTTTCGCATCCCCTTCGAGCTGATGCGCGTGTACTCGCCGTCGGCCGAAGTGCAGGGCCACGGCCCTGGCCAAGAGGTGCTGCAGACCGGCAAGCGCGAAGTTGGCATCGACGAGCTCAGCGCAGTCGGCCACTACGCGGTGCAGCCACGCTTCTCGGATGGCCACGAGACCGGCATCTTCTCTTGGGACTACCTCTACAAGCTCGGCCGCGACCAGGCCGAGCTGTGGCAGCGCTACGAAGAGCGCCTTGCCGCAGCCGGCATGAGCCGCGACGCCGCCATGCTGCCGGCAGCGGCTGCGGGCGGCGCCTGCAAGAGCCACTGAAACCAGCCACTGAACCCTGTCCCAGGCCATGGCGCAAACCCACTTCGGCTACCAGACCGTTGACGACGCCGACAAGGCCAGCCGCGTGCGCGGTGTCTTCGACTCCGTGGCCCCACGCTACGACATCATGAACGACGTGCTGTCGATGGGCCTGCACCGCGCCTGGAAGGCCTACGCCGTGGCTGTTGCTGCCGTGCAGCCGGGCATGCAGGTGCTGGACATTGCCGGCGGCACCGGCGACCTGGCGCGTGCCTTTGCCCAGCGCGTGGGCCCGGGCGGCCGCGTGGTGTTGACCGACATCAACGAAGCCATGCTGTGCGCCGGCCGCGACCGGCTGCTCGATGAAGGCCTGCTAGTGCCCACGGCGGCTTGCGACGCCGAACACCTGCCGTTTTGCAACGGCTCAGCGGATGGCGGCTTCGACCTCGTCAGCGTCGCCTTCGGCCTGCGCAACATGACGCACAAGGACAAGGCGCTGAAGGAAATGGCCCGCGTGCTGCGCCCCGGTGGCCGCTTGCTGGTGCTGGAATTTTCGACGCCGGCCGCGCCACTGAAAAAGGCTTACGACTGGTATTCGTTCAGCTTCATGCCGATGATGGGCAAGCTCATCGCCGGTGACGCCGACAGCTACCGCTACCTGGCGGAAAGCATCCGCATGCACCCCGACCAGGCCACGCTGAAAGCGTTGATGCAGGCCTCGGGCTTTGCCCATGTGGACGTACACAACCTGGCGGCGGGCATCGTTGCGCTGCATGTGGGGGTGAAGTGCTGAACCCGTTGCGCTTGCGCTTGCGCTCGCGCAGCAGCATCGCCCACCGCGACCTGCAGGACTTCTTGCAGGTGGCGCGCCTGAGCTTCCTGCAGATGCAGGCCGCCTGGGACCGCGCCGACCTGCCCGCTCTGGGCGTGATGGCCACCGAGCCGTTGCTCAACGACCTGCGCGAACAGCTTGCGCTGCGCGGCCCCGGCCCCAACCACACCGAAGTGCTGGAACTGAATGCGCGCCTGCTGGTGCAGGAAGAGTTGCACGAAGCCTTCCTGGCCAGCGTCGAATTCAGCGGCCTCATCCGCGAGCGGCTTGATGAAGCGGCAGAACCATTCTGTGAGCTGTGGCTGCTGGCCAAGGTCAAATCAGCGGGGCGCGGCTGGCGCCTGGCGCGGGTGCAGTCGCTGGGCTGAACGGCGCGTCAGCGCCGTGGCTTTTGCAGCGCCTCGCCACCGTGTGTGAGGGGGCGCGCAGCCGCCATGCCGTCACAGGGCAGCGGTTACACTGAATGTCTTGACCCTGCCGGGTTTGCAAGCACGCTTCAAACCGTGCTGAAACAGCCGCCGAATGACGGGCCAGGCGCCCTCGCCATGCTGCACGGCAGTCGTTTATATCTTGCCGATTCGATAGAGGACCTGCGCATGAACCTGTTGACTCCCCACGCCCCGACCCGGGCCAGCCGCTGGATGCCGCTGGCGATGCTGCTCACTGCTGCTTTGCTGGTCGGTTGCGGCGAGAAAAAAGACAAGGCCGCCAGCCAGACGGCGGCCAAGGTCAACAAGGATGAGATCACGGTTCACCAGATCAACTTCCTGCTGCAGCAACAGCGCAACCTGCGGCCCGAGCAGACCGATGCCGCCAGCAAACAGATCCTTGACCGCCTGGTTGAGCAGCAACTGGCGCTGCAAAAGGTTGATGAACTCAAGCTCGACCGCGACCCGCGCGTGGTGCAGCAGCTGGAAGCAGCACGCCGCGAAATCCTGGCGCGCGCCTATGTCGAAAAGGTCGGCGAGGCGGCACCCAAGCCCACGCCCGAAGAGATCAAGAAGTACTACGACGACAAGCCCGAACTGTTCCGTGAGCGCCGTGTTTACAGCATCCAGGAAATCGCCATTGAAGCGCGGCCCGAGCAGGTGCAGGAAATTCGCGAAAAGCTCAGCGCCGCGAAGAGCATCAACGAATTTGTTGACTATCTGAAGGAAGCCGGCCTGCGCTTCTCGGGCAACCAGGCCGTGCGCGCGGCCGAGCAGCTGCCCTTCAATACGCTCGATGCGATGTCCAAGATGAAAGACGGCCAGGCCATGGTGGTGCCTTCGCCCACTGGCGTGCAGGTCGTCGTGCTGGCGGGTTCGCGCGTGCAGCCGGCCAGTGAAGAGCAGTCGCGCCCGGCGATCGAGCAGTACTTGCTCAATGAGCGCAAGCGCAAGCTCGTGGAAGAAGACATGAAGGCCTTGCGCGCTGCGGCCAAAGTCGAATTTGTGGGCAAGTTCGCGCAGGCGGCATCGGCACCGGCGGGTTCGGCGTCCGCGACCCCGGCTGCGGCAACCAGCCCGGCGACCTCGCCCAGCCCGGCCCCGGCCGCCAGCGCGGGCCTCAGCAGCACCGACATCAACAAGGGCCTGGGGCTTAAATGATGACGGCTGTTGCCGCCTTCCTGGCAGCTATGCTTGCCGTGGTGCTGCTGCTCGGTACCACCGCACAGGCACAACCGGCAACGGGTGCGACTGCAACGGCTGGCGCCCCGGCCGCAACTACAGCCGCCACTACAGCCGCCACCCCGGCCGTCACCGAATACCGCCTTGGCGCCGGTGACGTGGTGCGCATCTCGGTGTTCCAGAACCCCGACCTGACGCTCGAGACACGCATCACCGAAGCCGGTGTCATCTCGTACCCGCTGCTGGGCGTGGTGCGCATTGGCGGCCAGAGCGTGACTGAAGCCGAAAAGCGCATTGCCGATGGCCTGCGCAACGGCAACTTCGTGAAGAGCCCGCAGGTCACGCTGGTCGTGCTGCAGGTGCGCGGCAACCAGGCCAGCGTGCTGGGCCAGGTGAATCGCCCGGGCCGCTACCCCATCGAAGTGGCCGACATGCGGCTGACCGACCTGCTGGCCATGGCCGGCGGCACGGCAGCGGGCGGCGCCGACCTGGTGGTCATCACCGGCACGCGCAATGGCCAGCCCTTCCGCCAGGAAGTGGACCTGCCGACGCTCTTTGCCACCGGTGGCGCGGCGAAGGACTTTTTCATCCTCAATGGCGACGTGGTGTGGGTTGACCGCCAGCCCATTGTCTATATCTACGGCGAAGTGCAGCGCCCGGGCCCGATGCGGCTGGAGCGCGACATGACGCTGTTGCAGGCACTGGCCACCGGTGGCGGCCTGACGGCACGCGGCACCGACAAGGGCATCAAGGTGCATCGCAAGGGCGAGGCTGGCAAGGTGCAGGTCATCGAACCCGGCATGACCGATGGGCTGCGAGAAGGCGATGTCGTCTTCGTGCGCGAGAGCCTGTTCTGAAGCGTTGACGGAGTGAGTTCATGACCCTGGGGCAGTTTCTCTCGATCCTGAAAGCGCGCTGGTGGTTGGCGCTGCTGATCCTGGTCGGCACGGTGGCGCTCACGCTGGCGGTTAGCCTGGCGCTGCCCAAGCAGTACAAGGCCATCGCCAGCGTCGTCATCGACTTCAAGCCCGACCCCATCACGGCCGCGCTTTACGGCGGCGGAGGCTCGCCGACGCTGATGGCGACGCAGGTTGACATCATCAAGAGCGACCGTGTCGCCGAACGCGTGGTGCGCAACCTGAAGCTCAACGAAAATCCGCAAGTGCGCCAGCAGTGGACTGACGAAGCCAAGGGCGTGGGCACGATCGAAAGCTGGCTTGCCGGCGTGTTCCAGAAGAACATGGACGTCGAGCCATCGCGCGAAAGCAGCGTCATCGCCGTCAGCTACAAGGCCGCCGACCCGCGTTTCGCGGCCGCCCTGGCTAACGCCTTCGTTCAGGCGTACATCGACACCACGCTGGAACTGCGCGTCGATCCGGCGCGCCAGTATTCGACCTTCTTCGAGACGCGCTCGCGCGAAGCGCGTGAAGCGCTGGAACGGGCGCAGTCCAAGGTCAGCAAGTTCCAGGCCGAAAAGGCCATCATCGCCACCGACGAACGGCTGGATGTGGAGAACGCGCGCCTGAACGAGCTGTCGTCGCAATTCACGGCCGTGCAGGCAATCTCGGCCGAGTCCGGCAGCCGCCAGACGCAGGCCCTGGGCAAGGACGCCGACCGCTTGCAGGAAGTGCTGAACAACCCCATCGTCGGCGCGCTCAAGGCCGACATCAACCGCGGTGAAGCGGCGCTGCAGCAACTGGGCACGCGCCTGGGCGACAGCCACCCGCAGGTGATGGAAGCGCGGGCCAACGTGGCCGAGTTGCGCGCGCGCCTGGTGGCCGAGACCGCCAAGGTGACCGGTGGCGTGTCGGTGTCGAACAGCATCAACCGCCAGCGCCAGGCCGAGATCAAGGGCTCGCTGGAAGCGCAGCGCGACAAGGTGCTGCGCATGAAGTCGGTGCGCGATGAAGGCCTGGTGCTGCTGCGCGAAGTTGAAAACGCCCAGCGCACCTACGACGCCATCCTGCAGCGCTTCACGCAGACGAGCCTGGAAAGCCAGACCACGCAGAGCAATGTCAACCAGCTCACCCAAGCCGTGCCGCCGCTGGAGCCGGCGTCGCCGCGCCTGCTGCTGAACACGTTGCTGTCGGTGCTGGTGGGGGCGCTGTTTGCGGTCATGGCGGCCCTCTTCCTGGAGCTGCGCGACCGCCGCGTGCGCAACCTCGACGACCTGGTGGCCACGCTCGGCCTGCCGGTGATCGGCGCGCTGCCGCGGCCGGGCTCCAAGCTCGCTCTCGGTGGCGGCAATTCATTCATGCAGCAGCGCCTGCTTCAGCCGCTGCCACAGCCGGCCAAGGGGGCCTGATGGCCAAGTTCAGAGACCCCGGCAACGGCAACGACGACACGACGGTGCTGCCGCCTGCCGGTGCCACCGTGCGCGCCACGGTGACGCCGGACCAAGCGGCTGCCGCCCCCGACGCGGCGGTGCATGACCGTTCCATCGGCGACATCCTGGCCGAGTTGCGCCACCTCAGCGTAGCCCAGGTCGAGAAGGTGTTGGCCTACCAGCGCGAAAAGGGCGTGCGCTTCGGTGAAGCCGCCGTGGCGCTGGGGCTGGCGAGCAAGGACGACGTCATCTTCGCGCTGGCGCAGCAGTTCCACTACCCCTACGCGCCCGAAGAACAGCGCAAGTTGCAAGGCGACCTGGTGGCGCTGAACGAGCCTTTCTCGGCGCGCGCCGAAAGCTTTCGCGCGCTGCGCAGCCAGCTCATGATGCGGCTCTTCAGTGATGTTGACAGTCAAGGCGGGCGCGGTGGTGTTGCACTGGCCGTCATCAGCCCGAACAGCGGCGACGGCAAGACCTACACCGCCACCAACCTGGCCGTCACGCTGGCGCAACTGGGCGGGCGCACGCTGCTGGTGGATGCCGACATGCGCAGCCCGCGCGTGCATGAGGTCTTTCAGCTCGGCAACCAGGCCGGCCTGTCCAGCATCCTGTCGGGCCGCGCCGACAAGCAGGTGATCCAGCAGGTGGCGGCCATTCCGAGCCTCTTCGTGCTGCCGGTGGGCACCACGCCGCCAAACCCGCAAGAACTGGTCGAGCGGCCGGCCTTCGGCATGCTGCTGCGCGAACTGGTGAGCAAGTTTGACCACGTCGTGGTCGATACGCCGGCCGCAGTCCACGGTGCCGACGCCGCCGTGATCGCTGCCAAGTGCGGCGCGGCGCTGGTGATTGCGCGCAAGGACGTGTCGCGCAGCGCGGCGCTGCGCGAGCTGGTGGCGTCGTTGGCCGGGGCGCCGGTCAAGATGGCCGGCGTCGTCTTCAACGAATTCTGAAGCGATCGCGCCGAAGGCCATGTCCAGCGTCCTGCCCCGGCCCGTGGCCCCTGGCGCGGCCTTCAATGACAAGTTGAGTCTTGGCGTGCTGGCGGCCGGCTTCCTGCTGCTGCTGGTGCCCACGGTGCTGGACCTGGCGCGCGGGGTGTGGACGTCTGACGAGCAGGGCCACGGCCCGATCATCGGCATCGTCAGCCTGTGGCTGATGTGGCGCAAGCGCCAGGCCGTGATCGACGCGCCTTTCCAGCCCGCCAACGCCGTGGGTGGGTTGCTGTTTGTGGCGGCGCTGCTGCTGTACGCGCTGGGCCGATCGCAGCAGATCATCCAGGCCGAGGTGGTGGGCCTGATCCTCGCCGCCACCGCCTTGCTGCTGCTGCTGCGCGGTGTGCAGGGCCTGCGCGCGGTGGCCTTCCCGCTCTTCTTCCTGGCCTTCATGGTGCCGCTGCCGGGGGTGCTGGTGCAGGCCATCACCATTCCACTCAAGACAGCCGTCAGCTATGTGGCTGAAGTGCTGATGCACCACACCGGCTACCCCATCGGCCGCACCGGTGTCATCCTCACCGTCGGCCCCTACCAGCTGCTGGTGGCCGACGCCTGCGCCGGCCTGAATTCGATGTTCACGCTCGAAGCGCTGGGCCTGCTGTACATGAACCTGATGGGCTACACCAGCAAGCTGCGCAACGTGCTGCTGGCCATTCTGGTGATACCGATCGCCTTCGTCGCCAACGTCATCCGCGTCATCATCCTGATCCTCGTTACCTACCACTTCGGCGACGAAGCCGGGCAGGGCTTCGTACACACCTTCGCCGGCATGGTGCTGTTCGGCGTCGGCCTGACGATGATGCTGATCACCGACGGGCTGCTGGGCCGCGCCCTGGGCCGCTTCACGGGGCAAGGGCACGGGAGGCGCAAAGCCACCGCGTCGAGCGGGTCGGTGATGTCGCGCACGCTCTTCGGTAGTTCGGCCATTTCGGC
>JANNGN010000170.1:0-2645 GCA_031403895.1 Rubrivivax sp.
AAGACGGTGAATGCCATATCAGTGCCCTCCTGGCTTGGTGCAGTACACACAGGCCCCGGCACGGGCTACTGAACGAAGTGCGGTTGCGGACTTCATCGCATTCCCTCGCACACAATGCCTCTGCAATGCAGCAAGGATATAGGCAATGGCCGCCACAACTCGTGTGCTGATCCTGCCCGGGTGGCAGAACTCCGGCTCGACCCACTGGCAAAGCCGCTGGCTGGCGCTGCATGGCTTCGAACGTGTGCAGCAGGCTGACAGGGACAGGCCGCGCCGCCCGATGAAGCGCGCAGCGACATTCCGCCGCAGCTGTCAACGTGGCGTGTACTCATGTGCCAGCGGCTGCCCGTTCCGGCGCTGGTGCCGTACCGCACCGACGACCCGTTCTGCAAGGTCAACCGCACACTGGCGATGGCCGCGCACCGGGGCGCTGCGGCCGTGAGCCTGGGCGACAAAGGCCACCTCAATGGCGACTCGGGCCTGCGCGACTGGCCTGAAGGCTTGCGATGGTTGCAGCGCTTTACGGACGCAGCACGATGAAATCGGTGGCCACGCGAGCGCTGTTCGTGGGCCTTGCGATCGCCGTCGTGGCCGGTGTGCTGCAGTGGTGGGGCGTGGGTCTGCAGCTACTGCTCTCAGCGCTGATCGTCGCCGGCCTCGTGGCCTGGGCATTCCCCTTCTACGGCGTGCGCCTGCTGGACGCCGCAGTGCTGGCCATTCGCGGCCTCTACTGGGCGCGTGACCAGGGCCGCTTCCACAGCTTTGGCGGCATCCCGCTGGCGGTTGAGGACGACGGCCGCCATGTCTGGATCGACGGCCAGGGCCTGTTGCGTGTGTTGGGCCGCAAAGAGCCCGAAGACGTGCTGGCGGCGCGCTTGTCGGGCCACTGGCGGCGTGACGTCAACGGTGTGCTGATGCTGCGCGCCGACAGCGTGGTGCAGTACCTGGCGCACATGCCCGAGCGCACCGACCCGCGGGTGCAGAAATTTCGGCGCTATCTGGAGCGCGAGGTGCTGTTCCCCGCGGGCCAGCGCCGCAACCAGCGCTGACGGCCGCGCCCCTCGGACACAATCCCGCGATGGTCACAAAAAAACCCAAGGGCCTGGGCCTCGGCCTGGAGGCGCTGCTCGGCCCCAGAGTCAGCGACTCACCGACCGACGGCGACGGTCAGCCCACCACCCTGCGGCTGAGCGTCTTGCACACCGGCAAGTACCAGCCGCGCACGCGCATGGACGAAGGCTCGCTCTACGAGCTGGCCGAAAGCATCAAGAGCCAGGGCGTGATGCAGCCGATCCTGGTGCGGCCGCTGGACACGGGCGGCTACGAGATCATTGCCGGCGAACGCCGCTTCCGCGCCGCCAAACTGGCGGGGCTGGACACGGTGCCCGTGCTCGTAAAGCGCGTGGCCGACGAAGCCGCCGCCGTGATGGCGCTGATCGAGAACATCCAGCGCGAAGACCTGAACCCGCTTGAGGAAGCACAGGGCCTGCAGCGCCTGGTGAGTGAATTCAAGCTCACGCACGAACAGGCTGCGCAGGCCGTGGGCCGCTCACGCAGTGCCGCCAGCAACCTGCTGCGCCTGTTGAGTCTGACTGAGCCGGTGCAGCAGATGCTGCTGGCAGGTGACCTCGACATGGGGCACGCGCGCGCGCTGCTCAGCCTGCCGGCGGCTGAACAAGTGATGGCGGCGCAGGAGATCACGGCCAGGAAGCTGAGCGTGCGCGAAGCCGAACGATTGGTGGCGCGGGCCGGGCGCGACAGCACGGCACCGATCAAGCCCAAGCCGGGCCCCAAGTCGCGCGACCTCGCTCGGCTGGAGGAACGGCTGGCCGACGTGCTGACGGCGGCGGTGGACATCCGCATCAAACGCCGCACCTCACGCGGCGAGGCCGGTGAGATCGCGATTGCCTTTGGCTCGCTGGAAGAACTCAACGGCCTGCTGGAAAAGCTGGGCGCTGGCGAGGCCTGATCAGCCTGCTGCTCAGAGATTGACGGCCGCCGCCGGCCGCCGATTGGACACGCCAAGCCAAACCACGGCTGACAGCACCAGGGTGATGGGCAGCAGCGACCCCAGGTTCAGCCACGTCCAACCTTGTGTCGTGATGAGGGCGCCGGATGAAAACGAACTGAGCGCCATGGTCCAGAACACGCAGGTGTCCATCATGCCCTGGGCCCGGTTTTTCTCTTCGGGCCGGTAGCTGCGGGTCAGCAGCGTGCTGCCACCGGTGTAGAGAAAATTCCAGCCCACACCGAGCGCAAACAGCGCCACCAGAAACTGCATCAAGTCCACACCGCTGAGCGCCACCGCCACGCACACGAAGTTGAGCACCGCGCCCACCGCCATCACCGGCAGGGCGCCGAAGCGTTTGATCAGATTGCCGGTGAAGAAGCTCGGCACGAACATGCCCAGCACGTGCCACTCCAGCACCAGCGCGGCGCTGTCGAAGGGATGTTTGCACTGCTGCATGGCGATCGGCGTGGCGGCCATCAGCAGGTTCATCACGCCATAGCCCAGGGCCGCCGCGATGATGGCCACCACAAAAGTGGGCTGGCGCGCCAGCTGAGCCAGCGTCCGCCCCGTGGCGGCACCGGGCAGTGGCGGCAAGTGCGCCGGAAAGCGGATGCAGGACATGATCATCAGGCTG
>JANNGN010000171.1:0-2518 GCA_031403895.1 Rubrivivax sp.
CCGTTGACGTGCAGCACCGGCGCTTCAATCATCTTCACCACGTCGGTGCAGTACAGCGTGCTGCGTGTATCGCGTGGGTCGCTGGTGGTGAAACCGATCTGGTTGTTGACCACCAGATGCACCGTGCCCCCCGTGAAGTAGCCGCGCGTCTGCGCCAGCGCCAGCGTTTCCATCACCACGCCCTGGCCGGCGAATGCGGCGTCGCCGTGTACCAGCACCGGCAGCACCTGGGCGCCGGTCTTGTCGCCGCGGCGGTCCATGCGCGCCTTCACGCTGCCTTCGACGACCGGGTTGACGATCTCGAGGTGGGATGGGTTGAAGGCCAGTGACAAATGCACCGGCCCGCCGGGCGTGGTGATGTCGCTGCTGAAGCCCTGGTGGTACTTCACGTCGCCCGAAGGCAGCGCCTCGGGCGCGGTGTGGTCGAATTCCGCGAACAGGTCTGCCGGCATCTTGCCGAGCGTGTTGACGAGCACGTTCAAGCGCCCGCGGTGCGCCATGCCGATGACGATTTCCTGCACGCCGGAAGCACCGGCACGCTGCACCAGTTCGTCCATGCTGGCGATGAAGCTCTCGCTGCCTTCCAGGCTGAAGCGCTTCTGGCCCACGTACTTGGTGTGCAGGTAACGCTCCAGGCCTTCTGATGCCGTCAGACGATCCAGGATGTGGACCTTCTCGGCCGCAGTAAAGGTGGGCATGCTGCGGCGCGATTCCAGCCTTTCCTGCCACCAGCGCTTCTCGGCCGGGTCGGTGCAGTGCATGAACTCGGCGCCGATGGTGCGGCAGTAGGTCTCGCGCAGTGCCTGCACGATTTCGCGCAGGCTCATGTTCTCGGCCTTGCTGAAATAGGTGTTGGCGGCCGAGAAGGTGATGTCCATGTCCGACTCGGTCAAGTCGTAGAACGTGGGCTCGAGTTCGGGAATCTTCGGTCGCTCGGTGCGCTTGAGCGGATCCAGATCGGCCCAGCGCGAGCCCAGAAAACGGTAGGCGGCGATGAGCGACTGCACGTGTACCTGCTTGCGCGCCACGGCCAGGTCGGCTTGGCTGGCCTTCAGTGCAAAGGCATTGGCCTTGGCGCGCTGGGCGAAGCTCTCGACCACGGGCGCGTGGGCCACGTCGCGGCTCTCGCTGCCGTCAGTGGCAGGCACGTGCTGCAGGTTGTCGAAGTGCGTGCGCCAGGCATCGGGCACGCTGCCGGGGTTGTCGAGGTAGGCCTCGTACAACTCTTCCACATAAGGGGCGTTGCCCCCGAACAGGTACGAGTTGGACCTGGTTTGCTGCATCATCTTTCGCTCACCTTGTGCCCCAGGTCTGCTGGTGCTCTGATGGGTTCAACAACCTTCCGCGTCCCGGCTGCACCGGGCATGCGGACTAGCGACCCGCCTCGCTGCATAAATCACATCAGCAAGGGGACGGGAAGGACCGGCTCAATTAGAGGGCGCGACTTTAGCACCGCGCCCTGACTGGCCCAGAGCAGGAATTGGACGCTTGCAAAGGCACTGTTTTGCTGACAGCACCGCCGTTGCGGCCGCCAGAATGTGGGCCGCATGCCACAGCCCGCACCACCCAGCATTTACCGCGTGATCCTGCTGCAGCCGCAGGCGCCCAACAAACCCGAACTGGGCAGCGCCTGCAACGGCTGCGGCGTGTGTTGCGCTGCGGCGCCCTGCCCGCTGGGCATCTGGTTGTCGCGCCGGCGGCATGGCAGTTGCGTTGCGTTGAGCTGGAGCGACGCCGACCAGCGCTACCGCTGCGGTGCACTGGAATCGCCCCGCCGCTGGCTGCCCTGGTTGCCGGCCCGCGCTGGCGCCGCGTTGGCGCGGCGCTGGATTGCCGCCGCGAAGGGTTGTGATTCGGACCTGCTGGTCGGCTGATCGCCTGGTTGGCAGTCGGGGCCCGGGCGTTTCCCCCGAGGGTCTCTGGCGCCGCTGCACCTACGATGTCGGCTTTGTCAGCTTTCTTCAAGGATCCAGCCATGACCTTCAAAGCCCTACTGGCAGCAGCCGCCATCGCGGCCTGCTCGCTCACCGCGCTGCCCGCGCACGCGCAAACCCTGCGCTGGGCAGCGCAAAACGACATCCTGACGCTGGACCCGCATGCGCAGAACCATGCGACCACCAACGCCATCCTGATGCACGCCTACGAAGGCCTCACGCGCTACAGCGCCACCTACCAGGTGGAACCGGCGCTGGCGACGAAGTGGACCAGCATCAGCCCGACGCAGGTGCGCTTCGATCTGCGCAAGGGCGTCAAATTCCATGACGGCACGCCCTTCACGGCCGACGACGTGGTGTTCTCATTCGGCCGCATCAAGCAGCCGCAGGGCACGATGCAGATCTACGTCACCGGCATTGCCGACATCAAGAAGATCGACGAGCACACGGTGGACGTGATCCTGTCCGCAGCCAACCCGCTGTTGCTGCGCAACATCATCGACTTCCGCATCATGAGCAAGGCCTGGGCGGACAAGAACAAGACCACGAACGTCCAGGACTACAAGGCCAAGGAAGAGAACTTC
>JANNGN010000172.1:0-2690 GCA_031403895.1 Rubrivivax sp.
CCCGCAGCGCCCGCATGGCGCGCCAGGTGTCGCCGCGCAGCAGTTGCCCGCGCCACTTGCGCCACGATATTGGCAGCACCCGCCGCACCGCGGGGTGCATCTGCGGGATGGCGGCAAAGGGCGACTCCACCAGCCAATCAACCACCGCGCCGGGGTAGTGAGCGTGGATGTCGTTGACCACCGGCAAGGCGTGTACCACGTCGCCCATCGACGAGGTCTTGACGATCAGGACGCGGGGCGGATTCAAGGCGGGTTCAAGAATTTTGGCGTTCTTTGACGAGCTGCGGATTCAGCTCGGGATCGTTGTACATCTTGAACTGCCGGTAAACCTTGAAGTACGCCTTGCCGGCGGCCGTTTCTGCCAACAAGGCGTCCAGGCAGCCGGCCAGGTCAGCGCGCTGCTGCTGCACGCGCGCCAGCTTCCCGCGGCTGGCTGCGCGATGTGCTTCGTGTACATCGCTGCGCAGCGTCTGCGCCTGCATGGCGCGCAACTTGAGCGACATGATCGACAGCCGGTCGATCATGCTGCCTGCGGTTTCGCTGTTCAGGCGCGCGCCGTGCGGCGCCGGAGCAAGCGCGGCGTCGCTGCGGGCCGAGGCTTCGTCCACCAACCCAAGGGCCAGCAGCAGCAGTTCATCGACACGCTCGGTGGCGTCGTTGCGGGCCTGGTTGTAGCCGTCGATGGCGCGTTTGTTGGCGGCGATCTCGGCCGCGCCCACGGTGGTGCGGCGCGCCAGGTCTTCTTCGGCCCACAGCAGGCTGTTGTTGCAGTGGTTGGCGTGCAGCCAGTGCCACAGCTCATTCGCCGCCGCGGCCAGCGCCTGCTGCGGCCAGCCGGGGCTGGCCAGCAGGCGGTCATGCGCGGTGGTGACGTCGGCGGCACGCAGTGGCAGGGCTTGGGTCATCGGGCAAATATCCTCTTCAAGGTGCCCCACAGGGCACTGGCAAAATCAGGCCGGATTATCTGCTGCCCATGCCCGCCATCCGACCCCGCCCGCTCATCGTTCGACTGCGAAACTGGGTGGGTGACGTGACGCTGTGCTTGCCGCTGCTGCAGCGCCTGGCGCACGCAGGCTTCGAGCTCACGCTGCTGGGCAAGGGCTGGGCCTGCGAGCTGCTGGCTGGCCAGGGCTGGCCGGTGCTGGTGCTGCCCAAGAAGGCCATCGACCGCGTGTCGGTCTTGCGCCGCCTTCGCGCCGCTGCGCGCCAGCAAGACCCGGGCTTTGAGGGCCGTCTGAATGCGCTGTGCCTGCCCGATTCTTTTTCAAGCGCGCTGGAATTCCGCCTTGCCGGGCTGCGTGCGCTGGGCCATGGCTGGGAAGGGCGCAGCCCGCTGCTCGGCCGCGCCGTGCCACGGCCGCGTGGTGTACACGAGCTGCAGGTGTACTGGCAGCTCGGCGATGCGCTGCTGGGCCAGGCGGCGCCGCTGCCGGATCGCATCACGCTGTCACCCACTGCCGCGCAGATGGCGCAGGCCGCAGCGCTGCGCAGCGCGCACGGCATCCAGGCCGGCTTCGTGCTGATCTGCCCTTTTGCTGGCGGCACATGGAATCAGCAAGACAAGACCTGGCCGGCATTTGCCGAGTTCGTCTCGGCCGCGTTGCCGGCCATGGGCCGCAGCGTCGTGGTCTGCCCCGGCCCCGGCGAAGAAGAACGCGTGGCTCGGGCGCACTTTGCCAGCGCGCACCTGCTGCCCGGCGTTGACCTGGGCGTGTACGCGGCCCTGTTGAAGAACGCTGCGCTGATGGTCTCCAACGACACCGGCCCGGGCCACATGGCCGCAGCCGTGGGCACGCCGCTGGTCAGTGTGATGGGGCCCAGCGACCCTTCGCGCTGGCACCCCTGGGGCCCGAACGTGCGGGTGCTGGGCGGCCACGGCCGGTGGCCGGAGCTGCACCGCGTGGTGCAGGTCGCCGAAGGGCTGCTCGGCCTGCGCTGACACCCGTGCTGGGGCCCTCGCCCGGGTGCCCCCTCGATGCCCCGCCCCGGGGGAAAGACGGCGCCTGGCGTCCTTCGCAGAATTGCGTCCAGCCCAGCGTCGCATTGTCATCAACCCAGCACCAAACCGGCATCGGCGGTGGGCCTGTCCAGCACCTTCAACCGCTTCAAGGAGTCACACCATGGTCCGCAACTTCCTCGCCCTGCTGTTCGCCGTCTTCGCCCTCAATGCCTTTGCCGCCATCGAGGCCAACCAGGCCAGCCAGGCCGAACTTGAAACCGTCAAAGGCATCGGCCCGGGGCTGTCGGCCAAGATATTGAAAGCCCGCCAGGCCAGCAGCTTCAAGAACTGGGACGACCTGGTTGACCGTGTCGGCGGCGTCGGCCCTGGCAACGCGACGCGCTTCTCGCAGGCCGGGCTGACCGTTTCCGGCTCGGCCTACAGCAGCACGGCTGCCAAGCCCGCGAAGGCCTCAAAGACCGCAAAGGCCGCGACGGCCGACAAGACGCCGAAGGCAAAGCAGACCAAGAAGGCCGAGTAGGTCGAACAGGTCGAACAGGCCGAAAAAGCCGGCCTTGCCGACGCCCGGGCAGCGCCGCTCGGTGCAGCCTCAGGGCAACAACACGTCGGGCCCGGCGGCACCTGCTTGCCGCCGGCCTGGCGCCGCTTCATCCCACCGAAAGAAGCGCAACACTTCGTCCTTGCGCTCTGCCGTGTCGGCCTCACCCAGCGCCATCAGCTCGCGCGTGAA
>JANNGN010000173.1:0-5224 GCA_031403895.1 Rubrivivax sp.
CGCCGCTTCAGGCCACGGTCTGGAAGCGCAGCACGCCGTCACTGCCCGCCACTTGCCGCAGCTTGCCCATGCCCGCCAGCGCGTGCAGGTGCGCCACGGCTTCGCCCATCGCAAAGGTCGTCTGGTGCAGGTCGAGCGTGCGCTGGAACAGCACCGGCAGCATGTCCGCGGCACTGCCTGGTTCACGCGCACAGGCTGCCAGCACGTCGGCAAAACGCTCGGCATGGTGCGCGTGCAGCTGCTCGATGCGGGTGTGCAGGCCGGTGAAGGGCTTGCCATGCGAAGGCAGCACCAGCGTGTCGGCGGGCAGGCGCTTCATGCGCGTGATCGAGTCCAGGAACAGCGGCAGCGGGTCGCCTTCGGGTTCGAGGTCGATGACGCTCACATTTGTCGATATGCGCGGCAGCACCATGTCGCCAGAAATCAGCACATTCAGCGCCGGGCAGTGCAATGCGATGTGCTCGGGCGCATGGCCATAGCCGACGATGCAGTGCCAGTCGTGCCTGCCCACGCGCAGCGCCATGCCGTGCAGCAGCCGGCGGTACTGGCGCGGCACCGCCGGCACCATGCTGGCGTAGTAGTTGGTGCGCGCGCGCACCATGGCCAGGGACTCGGGGTCGGTGAGGCCGTGGCGGGCGAAGAAGCGCGCCGCGCCTTCGCCGCCAAAGGCCGTGTCGGACTGGCTGGCGGTGCGCGCGGCGTTCCAGTCGGTCGCGCTGATCCAGAGCCTGCAGTCACGGGCGGGCGTGGTCCAGCGCTCGGTCAACCAGTGCGCCAGCCCGATGTGGTCGGGGTGCATGTGCGTCACCACCACGCGCAGCACCGGCAGGCCTTGCAGTTCGGTGGCGAAAACCTGCGCCCAGTTTTGCCGCGTGGCGCTGTCGTCGATGCCGCAATCGACGATCGTCCAGCCTTGAATGCCGTCCTGCTCATCGCGCAGCAGCCACAGGTTGATGTGGTTCAGCGCAAAGGGCAGCCCCATGCGCAGCCAGCGCACGCCGGGCGCGACTTCGATCGTGGCGCCCGGCGCCGGCAGCGTGTCGGCCAGCGGGTAGCGCAGGGCCTCTTCCTGGGCGGATCGTTGTGCGCTGCCGGGGTCAGTGCTCATGGTTTGTATATTTGCGCTTTGCGTTGCCGTCAACGCCAGTCTAACCATGCCACCTGCCGCGCGTCCTGCGGTGCATGCCGCCCACAAGGAGTCTCACCATGAACCTGCCCGGCCTGAACTTCCAGCTCGGTGAAGACATCGACGCGCTGCGTGACGCGGTGCAGGCCTTTGCGCAGGCCGAGATCGCGCCGCGCGCCGCAGCCATCGACCAGAGCGACTCCTTTCCAATGGACCTGTGGCGCAAGATGGGTGAACTGGGCGTGCTGGGCATCACCGTGCCGGAAGAGTACGGCGGCGCCGGCATGGGCTACCTGGCGCACATGATCGCGATGGAAGAGATCAGCCGCGCCAGTGCGAGTGTGGGCCTGAGCTACGGCGCGCACAGCAACTTGTGCGTCAACCAGCTCAAGCGCAATGGCAGCGATGCACAGCGCAAGAAATACCTGCCCAGGCTGATCAGTGGTGAACACGTCGGCGCACTGGCGATGAGCGAGCCCGGTGCCGGCAGCGACGTCATCAGCATGAAGCTGAAGGCCGTGCAAACCAGTGGCCACTATGTGCTGAACGGCACCAAGATGTGGATCACCAATGGCCCCGACGCCGACACGATGGTGGTGTATGCCAAAACCGAACCCGAGCTGGGTGCAAGGGGCGTGACGGCCTTCATCGTCGAGAAGGGCATGAAGGGTTTTTCCACCGCGCAAAAGCTCGACAAACTGGGCATGCGCGGCAGCCACACCGGCGAGATGCTCTTCAACAACGTCGAGGTGCCGGCCGAGAACGTGCTGGGCAACCTGAACGGTGGCGCCAAGGTGCTGATGAGCGGGCTGGACTTTGAGCGTGCGGTGCTGGCCGCCGGCCCCATCGGCATCATGCAGGCGGTGATGGACAACGTCATTCCCTACACGCACGACCGCAAACAGTTCGGCCAAAGCATCGGCGAATTCCAGCTCATCCAGGGCAAGGTGGCCGACATGTACACCGTGCTGCAGGCGGCTCGGGCGTTCTGTTACACGGTGGGCAAGAACCTCGACCTGCTGGGCGCTGAACACGTGCGCCAGGTGCGCAAGGACTGCGCCAGCGTGATCCTTTGGTGCGCTGAAAAAGCCACCTGGATGGCCGGCGAAGGCATCCAGATCTTCGGCGGCAACGGCTACATCAACGACTACCCGCTCGGCCGCCTGTGGCGCGACGCCAAGCTGTACGAGATCGGCGCGGGCACCAGCGAAATCCGCCGCATGCTGATCGGGCGCGAGGTGTTTGCACAGACGATGTAGCCACCTGCTTTTGAGGCGCTGATAATCGCTGCCGGCACTATCCTGGAGGCACCGCCATGGGACATGTCACACCCCACGAAGCACTGGCCCTGCGCTGGGCTGAGCTGTGCAACGACCCCTTGCTGCGCGACCTGCCGGGCAAGATCGAACTCAATGCCTACGGGGTGATCGAGATGAGCCCAGCCAGCAACCGCCACGGCATGAAGCAGGCGGCCATCGCCCATGCGTTGGCTGTGCAGTTGCCAAAGGGCGTTGCGATGGTGGAATGCTCCATCGCCACCACTGAGGGCGTGCGCGTGCCCGATGTCGCCTGGGCTTCAGCTGAATTCATCGCCCGCCATGGCGAGGTGACGCCCTTTCCGGCGGCGCCCGAAATCTGCGTCGAAGTGCGTTCGCCGTCGAACACCGACGCCGAAATGGCTTTCAAGACCCAGCTCTTCCTGGACGCCGGCGCGGTGGAGGTGTGGATCGTTGTTGACGACGGTGGCTGGCAGGTCTTCGACGCGCAGGGGCCGCAACCGGTCAGCCGTTACGGCGTGCAGTTGGCGCTGGGCTCTGTCGTGCCGGGCTGACCGCCTGCAACGCCGCAACGCGCGCGGCGTTTATACTCCGTCTAGACACCTCTCTCGGAGACACGCCATGAGCGAAGCCGTGCTGGACATCAAACGCTGGGGCAACAACCTCGGCGTCCGCCTGCCAGCTGCCGTGGCGCGGGCCGCCAGGCTGCGGGCAGACCAGCGCGTGCGCGTCACGGTCGAGGGCGGTTCGGTCGTCATCTCGCCGTACGTCGACGATGAACAGTCGCTCGAATCCCGCCTGGCGCGTTTCGACCCCGCCCGCCACGGCGGTGAAGCGATGGCTGCCCCGCTGCTGGGTGCGGAGCGTTGGTAAGCGCCAGGGCGCCGCAGCGAGCCTGGGTGCCAGACCGCCAGGACATCATCTGGATCGACTGCAACCCGCAGGCGGGCCGCGAGATGCGCGATCTGCATCCCTTTCTGGTGCTGTCGCCGCAGGCCTTCAACGACAAGACAGCGCTTGTGCTGGGCCTGCCCATGACCACAGCGGCCTACAACGCCGACAACCCCTTTGCGCTGGCGGTGGGGCCGGCCACGGGCCGCAAGACGGGCCTGACCAGCTACGTGCTGTGCCACCAACCCAAGTCCTTTGATTGGCGTGTGCGCGGCGGCAAGCCCCACCCGATGCGCAGGTTGACAGATACCCCGTTTCACGCAGTGTGTGCGCTGCTCAACCAGATCATCCAAATCGCCTAACCCTTCACCCCACCATGCCTGACGACCTGAACGAACTGCTCGCCAACAACCGCCGTTGGGTCGCCACCACCGAGGCGCGCGAACCCGGCTTTTTCACCCGCCTGGCGCAGCAGCAAAGCCCGAAGTACATGTGGATCGGCTGCGCCGACAGCCGCGTGCCGGCGAACGAGATCACCGGCCTCGACCCGGGTGAAGTCTTCGTACACCGCAACGTCGCCAACGTGGTGGTGCATTCGGACCTGAACGCGCTGTCCACCATCCAGTTCGCGGTGGAGCACCTGAAAGTCAAGCACATCATCGTCGTCGGCCACTACGGTTGCGCGGGGGTGCGCGCTGCCATGCATGGCATCCGCATCGGGCTGGCCGACAACTGGTTGCGCCATGTGCAGGACGTGCGGCTGCGCCACCGCAAGCGGCTCGACCACCTGCCGCTGGCCGAGCAGGAAGACATCCTGTGCGAGATGAACGTCATCGAACAGGTCGGCAACGTGGCGCTGTCCACCGTGCTGCAGGACGCCTGGGCGCGCGGGCAGGCCGTGTCGGTGCATGGCTGGGTGTACGGCCTGAAAGACGGCCTGCTGAAGAACCTGCACGTCACGATGGACCGGCCCGATGCCGTGGTGGATGTCTTTGCCGCTGCACTCAAACGTTACCCGCGCGCTGGCGGCAAGTCGGTAGCTGCGGTGGATACCGACGACGATCTCAGCGACGACGCCGACACCCGCTTCGGCCCCGGCACGCTCTGAGCGCCGACTCGCGATGTTCCCGCACCGCCTCACTGACCAGAGCGCCTTCGACATCGCGCAGGCGCTGATCGACGGCTTCAACCGCCACTACCGCCTGTTCCGCGAAACCACGGCCAACGCCAAGCAGCGCTTCGAATGTGCCGACTGGCACGGCCAGCAACTGGCGCAGGCGCAGCGCATCGAGTTCTACGACCAGCGCGTGAACGAAGCGGTGGATCGGCTGCGTGCCGACTTCAACATCGAACAGCTGTCGATGGACACCTGGCAGCAGGCCAAGCTGCACTACATCGGCCTCTTGACTGACCACCACCAGCCCGAGTTTGCCGAGACCTTCTTCAACAGCGTCACCGCCAAGCTGCTGCACCGCAGCTATTTCAAGAACGACTTCATCTTCGTGCGGCCCGCTGTCAGCACCGAGTACATCGAAAACGACGAACCTGCTTCGCGCCCCACCTACCGCGCCTACTACCCGACCAAGGACAGGTTGCACGAGACGTGGAGGCGCATCGTCACCAATTTCCAGCTTGCACCCGCCTTCGAGAACCTGGACCGCGACGTGGACCATGTCGTGCAGGCCATGCTGGCCGAGCTGGGTGGCTTCAGGCCGCGCACCAACTTCCAGATCCAGGTGCTGGCGAGTCTTTTCTACCGCAACAAGGGCGCCTACCTGGTGGGCAAGATCATCAACGGCTTCAATGAAACGCCGCTGGCGCTGCCCATCCTGCACGGCGCCAACGGCACGCTGCACATTGACGCGGCCCTGTTCGGTGAAGACGAACTGCTGATGATCTTCAGCTACGCCCGCGCCTACTTCATGGTCGA
>JANNGN010000174.1:0-1794 GCA_031403895.1 Rubrivivax sp.
GGACCTGGACTTCGTGGCCACGGTCGAGACCGACCAGCGCAACCGGCCCTTCATCTCACCGTGGGAACGCACGCAGCATGAAGGCGCGCTGCGCTTCCCCGACTTTCGCCACTTCATCGTCGAGCTGAGCGCCGACAACGCTGACGCCGGCACGCGCGACGGCTTCGTCATCCTGCAAGGCTGCCGCAACCCGCACAAGAGCGTGGAACTCAAACGTTTGGTGCTGCAGACCAAGGGCCAGGGCGCGGGCCGGCGCTGCGTGCGGCTGCTCAAGCAAATGGCATTCCGCGACCTGCACGCGCACCGTTTCTGGCTTGACGTGAAGCTGCTCAACGTCCGCGCGCTGGCGTTGTACGCCAGCGAAGGTTTTGTCGAAGAAGGCAGGCTGCGCGAAAGCGTGCGCATCAACCAGGACGGCGCTGACGGCTACGACAGCCTGGTGGTGATGAGCCTGCTGGACCGCGAATACCAGGCCCGCGTGGCGCTGGGCCTGGAGCTTCGCGCCTGAGTTACATCGCCTTGTAGAAGATGTAGTCGGCCTGGTAGCTGACCAGCTGCTTCTGGCCCATGTTGGCCGCCGCGCAGGCCATGGCCGGCGCCACGCCGCCTTTGGTGGCCACGCGCTGGATGTGGCTGATGCCCATCATCGCGCCCGCACCCATCGCCGGGTTGGCCTTCACCAGTTGCAGCGGGATGTTGCCGGCGCTGGACGGCGCCACCGCCAGCTGCGCACCGGTGATCTTGGAGCCGTCTGCGGCCTGCCAGGTGGCGGGCGGGCCGTAATAGCTGCCCACCATTTTTCCGCTGCGGTCGTTCAGCACCGCCTTCGGGCCGACGAAGGCCCATTCGAACTCACCGGCCATGGCCGCCTTGGCCTTGCACTCGTAGGTGATCTCGCCCACGCCCACGGCCTCCATCGCCACCGCGTGGCCGGCCGGCACCTTCACCGCGTCGGGCAGCGCGGCCTGGCTGAACATGGGCATGGGCGGCGCGCTTGCGCAAGCAGACAGGGTGGCGACAACGGCGGCGGCGAGCAGAAAGCGGTTGGTCATGGTGCGGGCTCCAGCAGGGCGGGTTGAGATGGAAGGCCATACGCAGCGCCCGCCGGCCTGGATGCAGCGGGGCTGAGCGAGAATCGCGCCCCACCCTTTTCCCGCCGCTGCATTCGCCGCGTTCCATGGCTGACCTGTTCGATCCCCCGCCCCCGCCGCAGCCAGACCCGGCCGACCCTGCCGACACCCTGTCCCTGGGCGACTACGCCCAGCGCGCCTACCTGGAGTACGCGCTCTCGGTCGTCAAGGGCCGCGCGCTGCCCGATGTCTGCGACGGCAACAAGCCGGTGCAGCGGCGCATCCTGTATTCGATGTTCCGCATGGGCCTGGCCTTCAGCAACGGCGGTGGGCCCAGGCCGGTGAAGAGCGCGCGCGTGGTGGGCGACGTGCTTGGCCGCTACCACCCGCACGGCGACACCGCTGCCTACGACGCGCTGGTGCGCATGGCGCAGAGCTTCGCGCAGCGCTACCCGCTCATCGACGGCCAGGGCAACTTCGGCAGCCGCGACGGCGACAGCGCTGCGGCCATGCGCTACACCGAAGCGCGCCTGGCGCCGATCGCGCGGCTGATGCTGGACGAGATCGACGAAGGCACGGTTGACTTCCAGCCCAACTACGACGGCAGCACCGAAGAACCGCGCCAGTTGCCGGCCCGGCTTCCCTTCGTGCTGCTCAACGGCGCCAGCGGCATTGCCGTCGGCCTGGCCACCGAGATCCCCAGCCACAACCTGCGCGAAGTGGC
>JANNGN010000175.1:0-32367 GCA_031403895.1 Rubrivivax sp.
AGTCAGCTCAGCCAGCGAGCCCTGCAGCAAGCCGACGCTGCTGTCGATGCGCGAACGCGTGATGCTGACTTCACCGGCGTTGTTGACCAGCCGGTCCAGCAGCACGGCACGCACGCGGACAGCGGCAGCGCCGGCGGCGGGTCTTTCGGCGGCCACCGCAGCCACCTCGCCCTCTGCACGGGGCGCAAAGCGGCTCCAGTCGATGGGTGCAAGTGGCGCCAGCGCCGCAAGGTCCACCACGTCCGTCGTTAGCTCATCGGCTTCTGCGGCGGCCACGTCAAGGGCTGCGTCAGCTTCGCTGCCGACGCCGATATCGGCGCCGAGGTCCAGCCCGAGATCGACGCCCGCATCCACGCCAAGATCAAAATCAAGATCGAGGTCGATGGCTTCCAGCGGTACCAGCACCGCCTGCAGTGCGGGCGGCGGCACGGCAGCCGGTGCGGGCGCCGCTGCCAGCGCTGGCGCTGGCGCTGCACTGCGACGGCGCAAGGTGTCGAAGGCCGCGGCCATGCCGTCGGCGCGCAGCAGCAGCGGCTCGACCTCAGCAGCCTGGATGCTGTCCAGCGCGCTCAACTGTTCGATCGCGGTTTCAAGCCGGTGCGCCAGCTCGCCCAGGCGCATCGCGCCAGCCAGACGGGCGCCACCCTTGAAGGTGTGCAGCGTGCGCATGCACGACGCGGGTGCGCCCGGGTTGCCGGGATGGTCGTGCCACTCGCGCAGACGGTTCTGCAGCTGCGGCAGCAATTCTTCGGCTTCTTCCTCGAAGATCGGGAACAGCTCGGCGTCGATGGCGTCCACGGCATCGATGTCGTCGTCGGCCAGCACGGCCTCGGCGGCCGCGCTGGGCAGCGCTGCGCTGCTGTAGGGCGGCAGCGGCTCATCGTCCAGCGCTGCGGGCTCGACCAGCAGCTCGTCGCTTTCCATCGGCAGCCGTTCGTGCGCCGCCAGCTGCTCCATCAGGCCGGGGTCAACCGGGCGCAGGAAGCCGGCAGCAAACTGGTGCAACAGCCGGCGGATCTCGTCGGCCGCGTCGCCGAAGAGCTGCGCTTCGCCCGCCCGGCCGTGGCCAGCCAGGCGCGAACGGTCGAGCGCATGTTCGAGCGCGCGCGCCAGTGCCGACAGGTCGGTGTAGCCCACCGTGGCCGAATTGCCGGCCAGCGAATGCGCCAGCGCGACGGCGTTGTCCGACACCGCCGCGCGCTCGTGTTCAACCGCCCATTCGGCCAGTTCGGTGACGAGCCGGCGCGACAGTTCGTCCGCCTCATTGAGGTAGATGTTGAAGAGCGGAATGCTGATGCGCAGCGGGCCGATGACCTTGACCTGGTCGTCCGCATCGGCATCCGCATCGGCACCGGCATCGGCATGCTCAGCCGGCGGGCCCTCGGCCGTTCCATCCAGCAGCAAGTCGAGCGGCGCAGCCTCGGCAGCCACCGCAGGCGCATCGCCAAAGTCGAAGTTGAAGTCCACCTCGCCGAGATCAATCTCGCGCGCCCCGGCATCGGGTTGCGACGCGCCATCGGGCGCAGGCGCATCCTGTGGCGTGTCCAGCAGCAGGTCGATCAGCATGGCCGGCTCGGGCGCGGCGACGGGCGCCGGCGCGGCCACTGGCGTCTCGCTGAAGTCGCCCAGGTCGAGCTCAAAACCAACCTCTTCAGCCAGCACCGGCAGGGCGGCGGGTTCGGGCAGCGACAGGTCGAGGTCGGCCGCGCTGGGCAGCTCGGGCAGGCGCTGCGCCAGCGTCTGCAGCGGGGCCGTGGCGGGCTCGGGCTCGTCCTCAAAGTCGGGCAAGAACAGCTCGAAGGCGGGCTCGACTTCGGACGCTGGCGCCGGGGCGGGCACGGGCACGGGCACGGGCACATCTGCCAGCGCGGTGACCGGGTGATCGGCTTCAGCCTCCAGCGGCCGCAAGGCGTCAACTTCGGGCTCGACGGGCTCTGGCGGCGCGGCCGGCGGACCAGGCTGCGGCAACATGACCGTGGTCTCGCCCGCTTCGGGCAGCGGGGTCGCAGCCGGTGCTGCCAACAGGGAGGGCACAGGCAGGTCGATGGCCTGCCGCGTGCCGTCCAGCCGCAGCGCATCGGCCGCACGCGCGACGGTGGCGCTCTGGTGGCCCGCATCGCGTCCAACCGCAATGGCTTCGACCCAGCTGCCCATGTAGGCCAGCGCTTCGCTAGTCAGCAGGCGCAGCGGCGTGTCCATGTGCGGCGCTTGCGCCAGGCGCGCGTTGAACAGTTGCTCGCAAGACCATGCTGCGTCGCCGAAGTCGCGCAAGCCGAGCATGCGCGAGCTGCCCTTCAGGGTGTGGAAGGCACGGCGCACGGTGGTCATGTCCTGCGCGTTGTCGGCCGCGTCTTGCAGGCGCAGGATGGCGGCGCCGGCATCGGCGATGACCTCGCGCGCTTCTTCGACAAAGATGTCGCGCATCTCCGGGTCGTCTTCGAGCCCGGTGCCCCCTTGGGGCGCGGGCATCGGTGGCGGTACCACGGCCATCGTTGCGGCCAGGTCGGGCGCGGCGCCCGTCAGGCCGGCCACGGCCGCCGCCAGTTCGGCGCGCAGGTCGCGCCGCGCTTGCGCGTCGGTGTTGTCGCGCAGCCCGGCGCTGGCACGCACGAGCAGCCGGCCGAGCTCGGGCTGGTCGGCGGCCAGCGCTTGCTGCGCCAGGCGTTCTGCGTCGTGCGCCAGCGTGCTGTCGCTGACCGAGGGCTGCGCTGCCGCCATGCCCAGGGCCCGCATCTGGTCGAGCAGGGGCGCCTGCGGCGGCACCGCCAGGGAGTCGCCGTCCGCCACTTCGTCGAGCTGTGCAAAGGCCGAGACACGGTCGGTCTGGCCCATGACCGCGCTCAAGCTGCCGGTCTCGGGGTCGAAGCGGAATAGCGACTTGGCCAGCTGCGGCTGCACGCTGAGCATGTCGATCAGGAAGCTGAGCGCGCCCAGGTTGTCAGCCAGGCGGTCGAAAGTGCCGGCCTGGATGGCGCGCTGCGGATCGACCTCGGTCTGCGCCAGCGCGTCAACGTCGTCGCGCATGTGCAGCGCGGCTTGCGACGCCTGCTCCATGCCCAGCACCGACAGCACGCCGCGCATCGACGACAGTTGCGCCGGCACCGGGATCAGCACCTGGCGCTCGGCGGGGTTGCGGAAGTAGTGGTCGATCTGCTTTTCGATCTCGGACAGCGAAGCCCGCAGTTCCTGCACCACGCTGCCCATGGTCTGGCGGTCAGAGACGCGGCGGTACAGCTCCTCCATCCAGATGTCCAGCGGTTGCGGGTCGGCACCCGCGCGCACTTCGTCGATGCGGCGCGCCAGGCGCTGCACACGGCCGCCGAGTTCGGGCTGGTCGAGTTCACCGTCTTCGAGCGACGCGTCGAGATAGAGGATGCCGGTGGCGACTTCCATCGCCAGCGCTGGCGGCGGCGACTGGCCTGAAGACACGGTCTGCGCGACCGTGGTCTGCAGCGCCTGCGCCAGCACCTCGCCCGACGGGAACAGCCGCTGCAGCGAATCGCCGACCAGCGAAAACTGCTCGCCAAGGCCGCTGATGCGGTGCTGCTCGCCGCCAGCAACGGCCGACCAGGAGTCTTTCGCCGCCGCCACGCGCTTGCGCGCCAGCGCCAGCTGCGCGGGGTCGAAACGGCCCAGCCGCACGGTGTCGTAGTCGATCACCGGATGCTCGTGCAGCCGCCACGCGCGGCGCACCGCGTGCAGGCGCGGCGCGTCCTGCGCCGAGTCGGGGGCCGTGGCGCGGCTGCAGAAGAAAAGCAGGTCCTGCGCCAGGCGGTCTGACAATTCGGGCTGGCCGCGCACGCTGGTGCGCAACTGCGCCAGCAGGCGTGACGCGATGCGCTTGGTGTAAACGTCGGCGCCCAGCAGACCCGCAGCCTGCGCTTCGAACACCGCCGCAGCCAGTTGCCACAGCGTACACAGGTGCAGCGAGCCCTGGTTGCGGGCACCGGCGCCGAGGTCGGCGCAGAGGTCGCTCATGCGCCGCAGCGCGGCACGGCCGGGTTCGCGCATGAGCGCGAGGGCCTCGGTTTCCATCGCGCTGCGCGCGTTGTCGTCGGCAGTGCAGGGCGCCGCCGCGTCATCGACCGGCAGCTCCAACCACTGCCAGTCCAGCTTCCACAGGTCGGCCGGGTGGACACGGTCGGCGCCGGCCAGCACCAGCGCGGCGCGGTACTGGGGGAACAACATCACCGGCGACACCGGCTTGCGCGCCAACTGGCGCGACAGGAAGTCCAGCAGCGCGAAGGACACGCGCTCGATGACCTCGACCGCCGCCATGTTGATGATGGCCGGCTTGCTGATCATGCGCTGCACCGCGCTCTCGCTGGCCCGCAACACATCGGCCACCGCCGGCAGGCCGACCAGTTCAAGCGCGCCCACGCCCTGGTGCAACTGCGTGCGCGCATTGCGCAGCACGGCAGGATCGACGGCATCGAGGTCAGACCCGCTGACGGTGTCGGCGTCCTTCAGATAGCGTCGCAAGGCCTTGTGCGCCGTCTCCAGCGAACGGCGCAGTTCGCCGTGTACCCATGCCAGCGCACTGAGGTCGTCGCCGGGCAGCAGGTTCAGGCCAGCGCTGTCGGAGTCCATGGTGTCTTGCATCGGTCTGTGCGGGTGGGCGTGCCGGGGCTTTTAGTTGATCTTGAACCGCGCCACCGAGGTCTTCAGCTCCTCAGCCATGCGCGACAGCTCGTGAACCATCTGCGCCGTCGAACGCGTGCCTTCCGAGGTTTGCTCAGTGACCGCGAAGATGTGCTGGATGTTGGCCGCCACCGCGTTGGCCGAGCGCGCTTCCTTCAGCGCCTCGGCCGAGATGCGGCTGATGAGGTCTGCCAGTTCGCGCGTCACGCGGTCGATGTCGCCGAGCGCGCTGCCCGCAGCGTCGGACAGGCGCGCGCCTTCCACCACACCCTGCGTACTGCGCTCCATGGCGCCGACGGCATCCTGCGTGTCGGTCTGGATGGTGCGCACGATGGCCGCGATCTGGCGCGTGGCGTCCGCCGAGCGCTCAGCCAGGCGCTGCACTTCTTCAGCCACCACACTGAAGCCGCGCCCGGCTTCACCCGCACTCGCGGCCTGGATGGCGGCGTTCAGCGCCAGCACGTTGGTCTGCTCGGTGATGTCGGAAATGAGCTCGGTGATCTCGCCGATCTCTTGCGACGATTCGCCCAGCCGCTTGATGCGTTTGGAGGTTTCCTGGATCTGGTCGCGGATCGAGTTCATGCCGCCAATCGCGTTCTGCACCGCAGCCAGGCCGGTCTCGGCAGCCTGCAGCGACTGGCGCGCCACGCTGGCCGTTTCCTGCGCCTGCGCCGACACGTCGTTGATGCGGCCGGCCATCTGCAGCACCTCGTCGCCGGTGTTGCGGATCTCGCGCAACTGCTCGGTCGATGCGGCGAGCAGTTCAGTTGAGGTGTTCTCCACCTGCGAGGTGGTGTCGGTGACGCGACCGACCGTGTTCTGCACCTGCTCCACCAGCGAGCGCAACTCTTCCACCGTGTAGTTCACCGAATCGGCAATCGCGCCGGTGATGTCTTCGGTCACCGTCGCCTGCTGCGTCAAGTCGCCTTCGGCCACCGTCTGCAGCTCGTTCATGAGCCGCAGAATGGCCGCCTGGTTGGCGTCGTTCACACGCTTGGCTTCCTGCTCCTGGCGTTCGGCTTCGAGGCGCTGCACGTCGGCCGACTGCATGCGCGTGGTCTGCTCGATGACGAAGAGGCGCAGCAAGCCGAAGCCGCCCGCCGCCAGCATCAGCGCCGACAGCAGACCGAGGGCCAGCCGCAAGCCACTGAAGCCGGTGCCGCTGGCCAGCCCGCCCTGCAAGCCATCGAGGCCTTTGCGCAGCGGTTCGGAGTCGGCCACGATCGAGCTCTGCGCCTCGCGCGCCGCCACCAGGCCCTGCAGGTTGCCCAGGATGGCGCTGGCCTCGGTGCGCGTCTGTTCGTACTGCGCCAGCAACTGCTGCAGCTTTTCGCGCACCTGTGGGTCGCGCGTGCCGGGCAGGCGCAAATCCGCATTGCCGTTGACCACGCCCTGCGCAATTTCCTTGAACGAATTCAAGTCTTTGCCGAGCAGGAACACGGCCTCGGCGCTGACGCCTTCTGTCGTCAGGAATTCGTTCGCACTCTTGCCGATGCGCTGCGTCAGCATCACAAGCTGGCCCACGGCAGAGAGCTCGGACGCCGAGGCGCCGCCCTGCAATTTCAGCGACGACACCGTCTCTGCCGTTTCCAGCAAGTCCGCACTCTGGCGGTTGATGGCACGCAGCGCCTGGCCGACCTGGGTCAGCGTCTTTTGCTGCCCGAGCACGATCCCGGCGTTTTTCTCGGCACGGTCCACCAGCGGCAACAGCGCGTCGATCTGCGCTTGCAGCGCACCGGGGGCCGCAGGCACGTCGCCATCGCCGGTCTTCAGGCTGCGCACGTTGCGCGCCAGCACGTCGATGCTTTCCTTCACTTCCGGAAAAGCCGCACTACTGCCCACCAGGGCCTGCGACACCGACTTGGCAAGGCGCTGTGACTGCGTCGTGGCCTGACCCACCGCGCCCACCTGGGTGGCGCTGCGGTTGCTGGAGGTCAGCACCAGCAATGCCGCCAGCAGCAGGCCGACCAGACCCAACGCGAAGAGGATCACCAAGGCGCGCTGCTGGCGCGCCAGCGGCCACGCGCCGACGATCGGCAGGCCGCTGTTGAAGCTGTCGCCTTCGGCGTCGGCACCGGGCAGGCGCGTTTCGCTGAACTCTTGTGCCAGCTCGGATGGTGCGGCTTCCGAGATGATCGACGAATCGGCACCGTCGCGACCGTCGCGATCACCCGGCGACAGCGTGCTTTGCCCCAGGCGCGCCGTGCGTTCATTCGGGTTATCGGACTGGGCCATGTCGTCAAACGGTGAGGTTGGCAACGGAATGTCTGCCTCTGGCTTGGCGCGCCCGGCGCCCGTGATGCGGTCCAGAAAGCTCATGGCGTCCTCTTCATTGCGGGGTCTCCCGTGCGCGGCCGGCTGACCACGCTGATGTCATGCTGCATGGCTTCATGCGGCTCATGCAGCTCATGCGGCAATAGCCAGGTACTGCGGATGTCTTGCCAGCGCGGCAAGATCGATCTCCTGCCACATGCGGCCGTCGGCGTCGCGCCACATGGCACTGGCAAAGAGCGGGCGCGGTTGACCGCCTTGCGCCCCGGGCGGTTCAGCCGTCAGCTGCGCGGCGCTGCGCAGGCCCGCCAGCCGGTCCACCAGCACGGCGCTGTGGCTTCCCAACGTCGGGTTGAAGGCCACCAGCCGCGCCTGGTCGCGCTGCGCATCGCGCGCCAGCGGCAAGCGCAGGCCCAGGAACGCCGCCAGGTCCACCACCCCGTGCAACTGGCCGCGCAGGTTGGCCACACCCAGGAACCAGGGCTGCGTGTGGGGCACCGCGAGCAAGGCACCGGCCGGAAAGATTTCGCCCGCCGTGAGCAGCGGCACGAGCAGGCCATGGCCACTGCATTCGACCGCCAGCCAGGAAATCTGCCGCGTCTCGGTGCGAGCCGCCTTCAGCCGCTCGGCAAGGCGGCTTTGCAGCTGGCGCAGCGCTTCACGGTTGGCCATTCAGCGCGCGCCCGCCAGCAAGAGGAATGAGCGTGGGGCCTTCATCTCAGTCAAAGGCCTTGATCTTGGCAATCAGTTCGTCCGCATTGACCGGCTTGACGATGTAATCGCGCGCGCCCTGCCGCATGCCCCAGACCTTGTCGGTTTCCTGGTTCTTGCTGGTACACATGATCACCGGCACGCCGGCAAAACGCGGGTCGCGCGTGATGGCGCGCGTGAGCTGGAAGCCGTTCTGTCCCGGCATCACCACGTCCATCAGGATCAAGTCCGGGGTTTCTTCTTCCAGCTTGCGCATCGCTTCGACGCCGTTTTCTGCGGTGCGCACGACATAGCCGCGTTTGCCCAGCACGTCGGACAAATGGTGCAGTTCGGTCTTCGAGTCATCGACGACAAGGATCTTGTGAACCGACATCTGGGAGTCCTTGGGGGTCAGCCGGCGCTGCGGCGATAGGCATCGACCGCACGCAGCAACTGTTCTTTGGTGAAGGGCTTGGTGAGGTAGTCCTCGGAGCCGACCATGCGGCCCCGGGCCTTGTCGAAGAGGCCGTCCTTCGACGACAGCATGATCACCGGCACATGCGCAAACCGGGGGTTGCGCTTGATGATGGCGCAGGTCTGGTAGCCGTCCAGGCGCGGCATCAGGATGTCGCAGAAGATCAACTCCGGCGCATGGTCATTGACCTTCGCCAGTGCATCAAAACCGTCTTCGGCCAGCAGCACCTCGTGCCCACCCTGGCGCAAGAAGATCTCGGCGCTGCGGCGAATGGTGTTGCTGTCGTCGATGACCAGCACCTTGGCGCCTACCGCCACCGGTGCCCTTGCATCAGGCCCCTGATTGTCCAAGCGCCGTTCTCCTCAAATGCCCACTGCATGTCGTCAACCAGTGCCGCAATCCCGCGCCGCAAACGGCAGCCCGGGTCTCAGATCTGGATCATCTCGAAGTCTTCCTTGCGCGCACCGCACTCGGGGCAGGTCCAGTTCATGGAAACATCGGCCCACGCGGTGCCCTTGGGAATGTCATGCTCCGGATCGCCATCGGCCTCGTTGTAAATCCAGCCGCAGATCAGGCACATCCAGGTACTCGGTTCGTCCACGGCAGCTCAGTCACCTCACTACAATGGACGCGGATTGTAGCCACCCATCTCCAGGCAAACTTCAGGATTTGTGAGGACCTACACACCGTTCCTCAGAAATTGCTAGAGGTTCGCGGAAGGTAAGCGCAGCGCCCGCCAAGGCACTTACCGACGCTCACGATCTTCGCATCCCCGAACCCCGCTCCACCCGCGCCAAGGCCTGACCCATGACCCCCGAAACCACCCCGGCTGCGGACCTCGAAGGCCCGCCCACCGAACCGCCGCCGCCGGCCTGCGTGATGTGCTTCAACGCCAGCGACCCCTGTGGCGCCGGCGGCCTGGCCGGTGACATCGCCACCATTGCCGCGATGGGCGCGCATGCGCTGCCGATCGTGACGGCTATCGTGATGCGCGACACGGCCGACGTCTTTGACCAGCACGAGATCGACGCCGAGGTGGTGGCCGAGCAGGCGCGCACGATCCTGGAAGACATCACCATCGCCGGCTGGAAGGTCGGCTTCCTGGGCAATGCCGACAACGTGGCCGCCGTGGCCGAAGTGCTGAGCGACTACACCGAGATTCCGCTCGTCAGCTACCTGCCCAACCTGTCCTGGCTGGAAGAAGACCAGCTACAGCCTTACCTCGACGCCTTCCGCGAACTCATCCTGCCGGCCACCGAAGTGCTGGTGGGCAGCCACAAGACGCTGCAGGACTTTTTGCTGCCCGACTGGGAAAGCGAACGCCCGCCCTCGGCGCGTGAACTGGCGGTGGCCGCGGGTGAACACGGCACGCGCTACGTGCTGGTTACCGGCCTCATGCTGCCAGCCAAGGGCAGCGAGCAGTTCATCGACAACGTGCTGGCGTCGCCGCAAGGCGCCATCACGGGCGAAAAGTTCGAGCGCTTTGACACTGCTTTCGTCGGTGCTGGCGACACCCTGGCGGCGGCACTGGCGTCGCTGCTGGCAGCGGGCGGTGAACTGCAGGCCGCTGTCGGCGAAGCGCTGTCGTTCCTGGACCAGAGCCTGGACGCCGGCTTCCGCCCGGGCATGGGCCACATCGTGCCCGACCGCTTCTTCTGGGCCCTGCCGCCACCTGAAGACGGCGAGGACATGGAAGGCGGCATGCCCGAGCCCGAACCCGAAGACCCGAGCAGCAAAGGCGCGCCGCGCCGGGTTCATTAGGCCCCCAAGCTCGCTGGCGCTCGCTGCCCCCCGAGGGGGGTCCTCCGCCAGCGGCCCGGCAGAGCCGGTTCCGCAGCGGGAAGCTTGATCAGGAGAACATCGCATGACTTCCAATGAAGAACTGTTTGCCCGCGCGCAGCGCGTCATTCCCGGCGGCGTGAATTCGCCGGTGCGCGCCTTCCGCGCCGTCGGCGGCACACCGCGTTTCATCAGCCGCGCACAAGGCGCCTGCATCTGGGACGCCGAAGGCCAGCGCTACATCGACTACATCGGTTCCTGGGGCCCGATGATCCTGGGCCACGGCCACCCGGCCGTGCTCGACGCGGTGCAGAAGGCGGCCATGGACGGCTTCAGCTTCGGCGCACCGACCGAGCGCGAGATCGAACTCGCCGAAGCCATCATCGGCCTCGTGCCCAGCGTCGAACAGGTGCGGCTGGTCAGCAGCGGCACCGAAGCGGGCATGAGCGCGTTGCGGCTGGCGCGCGGCGCAACGGGCCGCACCAAGTTCATCAAGTTCGAAGGCTGCTACCACGGCCACGCCGACGCGCTGCTGGTGAAGGCCGGGTCAGGTCTTGCCACTTTTGGCCACCCGACGAGTGCCGGCGTGCCGGCCGATGTGGTCAAGCACACGCTCGTGCTCGAATACAACAACCTCGCGCAACTCGAAGCAACCTTCGCCGCGCAAGGCAGCGAGATTGCCTGCGTGATGATCGAGCCGATTGCCGGCAACATGAATTTCGTGCGCGCGTCGGTGCCGTTCATGACAAGGCTGCGCGCGCTGTGTACGCAGCACGGTGCGCTGCTGGTGTTTGACGAAGTGATGACGGGTTTCCGCGTGGCGCTCGGCGGCGCGCAAAGCGTCTATGCCAAGCTGATCCCCGGCTTCAAGCCCGACATGAGCGTCTTCGGCAAGGTCATCGGCGGCGGCATGCCGCTGGCGGCTTTTGGCGGCACGCGCGACGTGATGAGCCAGCTCGCGCCGCTGGGGCCCGTCTATCAAGCCGGCACGCTGAGCGGCAACCCGGTGGCCACGGCCTGCGGCCTGGCGACGCTGAAAGAGATCAGCAAGCCGGGCTTCTTTGAGGCACTGTCAGCGCGCACACAGTCTCTGGTCGAAGGCCTGGCCGGCGCCGCGCGCGACGCCAGCGTGCCGCTGGTAGGCGACAGCGAAGGCGGCATGTTCGGCTTCTTCTTTGCAGCTGAACTGCCGCAGAACTACGGCGGCACGATGGCCACCGACAAGGAGCGCTTCAACCGCTTCTTCCACGCCATGCTGGTGCGCGGGGTGTACCTGGCGCCGGCACTCTACGAAGCCGGTTTCGTCAGCGCGGCCCACACGGCTGATGACATCAGCGCCACGGTGGCGGCGGCACGCGAAGCGCTGCGCCTCTGAACCGGGTTCAGGCCGGCGAAGAGCGCAAACCGTAGGCCTTGCCGGCGACAAACAGGTACTCGGCGCGCAGCACCGCAGCGCCCTTTTCGCCGCTGAAGGTGAAGCCGATCAAGGACAGCTCATCGCCGGGCTTGATCTCGGCCACGCCCCATGCCTGCACGCGCGACAGCGGCGCGAGTTCGATCTCCCAGCGCCGGTCCTTGCGGGTCGGCAATTGCGCGGCCTTGAGCAGCGCCGGGCCGTCCACCGGTGCGGCCTGCGCGGGCAGCGCGCGGCCAGACAGGTCGGCCGGCAGCTTGAGGTTGGTAGGCAACTCAAGCTCCAGTTCAACGTGCGGATTGCGCCAGGCAACCTTGCTCACCTTGCCTTCCAGATAGATCGGGCGGCCTTGGTCGAAGCTGCTCCAGCCGTGGTGGGCCCAGGCCGGCAGGGCCAGAGAAAGCGGCAGCGACAGCGGCGCGGCGATGAAGATTCGGCGTTCCATGGTGGGGCTCCTCACAGATAGGCGATCCAGCGGCCGCAGATGATGGCCGCGAGCCAAATCCCCATCGACAGCGCGGTCTGCACACGCGCCAGCGTGTCGCCGCGCACCAGGCTGTCGCGGCCGTGGAACCAGGCCGCATTCAGCCCCGCCAGTTGCACCAGGCCCATCTTGATGAGGAATGCGCGGTTGGACAGCAGCTCGGCCGGATTCGAGGCAAACATCAAGAGGCCGCTGGCCACCACCAGGCCAAATCCACAGAGCGTCACGCTCAAGGCCAGGCGCGCCAGCGGCTTCACGGGCAGTTCGCGGGCAAAGCCCCAGACGCGCAGTTCCAGCAGCACCAGGCTGCCCAGCAGGAGCGCGATGCCGGTGATGTGCAGCACTTCGAGCGCCGGGTAGGCGATGGGATGCGAGGCGATCCACGGGATGCCGACAAAGCCCACGTTGTCCATCGCTTCACGCTAGCAGAAGGCGCGAGTTGGCCCGTGTGCGACTCCTAGAATGAGCCGCATGCACATTCATATCCTGGGTATCTGCGGCACCTTCATGGGCGGCCTGGCGGCGCTGGCGCGCGAAGCCGGGCACCGCGTCACCGGCTGCGACGCGGCGGTCTATCCGCCGATGAGCGAGCAGCTGCGCGCGCTGGGCATCGAGCTGATCGAAGGTTTCGGCGTCGAGCAGCTGGCGCTGAAGCCCGACGTGTTCGTCATCGGCAACGTCGTCACGCGCGGCAATGCGCTGATGGAAGCCGTCCTCGACGCAGGCGCGGCCTACACCAGCGGCCCGCAATGGCTGGCCGAGCAGGTGTTGCAGGGCCGCCATGTGCTGGCGGTGGCGGGCACCCACGGCAAGACCACGACCACGTCGATGCTGGCCTGGATGCTTGACCAGGCGGGCCTGCAGCCGGGCTTCCTGGTGGGTGGCGTGCCACTCAACTTCGGCGTTTCTGCGCGCCTGGGCAACTCGCAGGCCGCCCGGGCGGGCGGCGTGGGCAACACCTTCGTCATCGAAGCCGACGAATACGACACCGCGCTCTTCGACAAACGCAGCAAGTTCTTGCACTACCGGCCGCGCACCGCCGTGCTCAACAACCTGGAGCACGACCACGCCGACATCTTCCCAGACCTGGCCGCCATCGAGACCCAGTTCCACCACCTCGTGCGCACCGTGCCATCCAGCGGGCGCTTGATCGTGAACGCGCGCGACGAAGCGCTGCAGCGCGTGCTGGCACGCGGCTGCTGGAGCGAGGTGCAGCGCTTCGGCACCAAGCGCGAAGAGCCCGGCGGCCTGTGCGCGCGCGGTGAACCGCAGTCCTTCGACGTGCTGCGCGGCAGCCTGAAGCTGGGCCGTGTGGAGTGGGCGCTGCTGGGCGAACACAACCAGATGAACGCGCTGGCGGCGATCGCTGCGGCTGAACACGTGGGCGTGGCGCCCGAGGTGGCTTGCGCCGCGCTGGCCACTTTTTTGAACGTGCGGCGCCGGCTTGAACTGCGCGGTGAAGCGGCCGGCGTGAAGGTCTTTGACGACTTCGCGCACCACCCCACGGCCATGCGCACCACGCTCGACGGCCTGCGCCGCAAGGTGGGCCTGAACACACGCATCCTGGCCGTCTTCGAGCCGCGCTCCAACACCATGAAACTCGGCACGATGAAAGCCCAGTTGCCGTGGGCGCTGGAAGAAGCCGATCTGAGCTTCTGTCTGCAAGGCAACTACGGCTGGAGCGTGCGCGACGCGCTGGCGCCGATGGCGGCCACCGCCGTGGTGGCCGATTCCGTCGATGCGCTGACGGCCGCCATCGTGCGCGCCGCACGCGCCGGAGACCATGTGCTGTGCATGAGCAACGGCGGCTTCGGCGGCATCCACGACAAGCTGCTGGCCGCGCTGGCCGGCCGCAGCTGAAGCCGCTCAAGCCGCGACAGATGGTCTTCGTCGCAGCGCAGCCCATGCCGCTGCCTGCTGCGCTACGCTCGCCGACTTCGCGTTTCGCAGTCACTGCACCATGACCCCCATGAATACCCGCAACTCCCTCGGTGTCGGCACATTGGCCCTGGCTTTGGCCGGATGCGCCTCAGTGTCGCCACCAGTCGCCGTGGCCCAGGGCACGCCCGCAGCCAGCGCGGCGGCCGCGTCAGGCGCCGCAACAGGCGCCCCGTCAGCCCGCCCTGCGCCCTTGCCTGGCGCGCTGACGCCCTTCGCCGAAGTCACGCGTGAAGCCAAGCGCAGCGACGGCTTCCTGCCCACCTGGACGCGCGACGACCGCACCTGGCTGGAGATTCCGGCCGACCGGCTCGACAAGCCTTTCTTCTTCGGCACCTCAATCGCGTCGGGACTGGGCGACAGCCGCTTCTGGCCCGGGCTGATGGGCCGCAGCGACATCGTGGTGCTGCGCCGCGTCGGCAACAACGTGCAGTTGCTGGCCCTGAACCAGGCCGTGCGCGCGACTGCAGGCACGCCGCTGGCGCGCGCGGTGACTGAGAGCTGGAGCGACAGCCTGCTTTCGGTGGCGCCGCTGGTGGCCGCGCCACACGCTCAGAGCAAGGCGCTGCTGGTCGATGCCAACCTGCTGCTGGGCGCCGACTTCTCCGGCTCGCAGACCGCGCTGGAGACCTTGCACCGCATGCCCTACGCACTGGACCGCGCCAACAGCAGCATCGACAGGCTGCGCAACACCGCGGGCGGCACCTACGTCACGGTGCGCCAGCATTACGCCGTGCCGCGCCTGCCCGCACCGCCGGTATTGGCCCCTGGCGCGCCGCCGCCCAACCCGGCCGCCGTGCCCAACCCGCCGGCCTCGCTGCCCGACCCGCGCAGCCTGTTCCTGAGCATGGCCTACACCTTCACGCCGCTGCCCGCGCAACCCATGCAGTCGCGCGCCGCCGATTCGCGCGTCGGCTACTTCACGCGCGGCTTTGTCGATTTCGCTGACGACAAAAGCGAAAACCAGCGCACCCACATCGTGCGCCGCTGGCGGCTTGAGAAGAAGGACGCGGCAGCCGCAGTGTCCGAGCCCGTGGAGCCGATCCGCGTGGTGTTGGACCGCAACATCCCCGAGAAGTGGCGTGCGCCACTGCGCGACGGCGCCCTGGAGTGGAACAAGGCCTTCGAACGCGCGGGATTCAAGAACGCCGTGGTGGTGGAGCAGCAGGCGGCCGACGCCGACTGGAGCGCGCTGGAAGGCACCCGGCTGATCGCACTGCGCTGGTTCACGCTGGCCGGCCCCGGTGCCACTGCGGTCGGCCCGAGCCAGAGCGACCCGCGCAGCGGCGAAATCCTGCGCGGCGCGGCCATCATCCCCGAGAACTGGGTGCGCGTCAGCAGGGCGCGCAACGCGGACACCGAGCCGCGCGTTGCGCCGACATCGTTTGCCCAAGCCTATGCCGGTCCGCTGGAAGACCTCTGCACCCTGGCGCACGACGGACTGGAGCAAACGCAGATGAACTTCGAGCTGCTGGTGGCACGCGGCCGGCTCGACCCCAATGGTCCCGAAGCCGATGAGTTCGTGGCCCGCGACCTCAAGGCCGTGACCATTCACGAAATTGGCCATGCCCTGGGCCTGCGCCACAACTTCCGCGCGTCGGTGGGCATCACACCGGCGCAGCTTCGCGACCCGGCATTCACCGCCAAGCGGGGTGTCTCCAATTCGGTGATGGACTACAACCCGCCCAACACGCCGCTGGAAAACGAAACCGTCACCGAGTATGAGATGGCGACACTGGGCGCCTACGACTACTGGGCCATCGAATACGGCTACCGCCAGTACGCCAACGCCGACGAAGAGAAGCGCGAACTCGCGCGCCTGGCCGCGATGTCCGAAGGCGATCCCAATCTGGCCTACGCCACCGACGAAGATGCCATTGTCGGCACCGACCCGCTGGTCAACCGGTTCGACCTCGGCAACGACCCGCTGGCCTACGCCCAGCGGCGCGTGAAGCTGGTGCGCGAGCTGTGGCAGCGCGTCACGGCGCGCACGCTGGCGGCTGACGACGACCTCACGCTGTACCGCCGCAACCTGCAGCGCGTGGTGGCCGTGGTGGGCGCCACCGCACCCGAGGCGGCCAAGTACATCGGCGGCACCTACACGCGGCGCGCTAAGGCTGGTGCGGGGCAAGCGCTGATGGAGCCGGTGCCGGCGGCGCAGCAGCGCGCGGCGCTGGACTTCATCGTCACCGAACTCTTCAACAGTGCCAGCTTCAAATTCGACCCCAAAGTGGTCAGCCGCCTGGGCAGCGATCAGTTTGACCGCTTCGTCCCGGGCCGCAGCCTAGGCACTGACTTCAGCCTGCCCGGTGCCGTGCTGGCGGCGCAACGCCCGGCCCTGGACGCACTGATGTCCGACGGCCTGGCCGGCCGCCTGGCCGACGCCGAGGCCAAGGTGGCCGACCCCAGGACGCTGCTCAGCTTTGCCGAGGTGCAGCAACGTCTGGGCAACGCGGTGTGGTCGGAACTCGAGCCCGGCAAGGGGGGCAAGGCAATCGAGATCGACAGCTTGCGCCGCAACCTGCAACGCGAACATATTCGGCGTCTGGCCGCTGTGTTGCTGCGACCCGGCTCGACCGCTGCGGCCGACGTGCGCCCGGTGATGCGCCAGGCCGCGATGCAGCTGCAGGCGCGGCTACAGGCCACGCTGAACGGCGCTGCCGGCAAGAGCAGCAGCGCGCTTGTGCGGGCCCACCTGGACGACAGCCTGGCGACCTTGAGCGAAGCCTTGAGGGCCCCGCTGGTCAAGCAAGGGGCCTGAACTTTTGCCCCTGACGCCCACGCACCTGCTGTACTTGCACGGCTTCCGCTCGTCGCCGCAGTCCTTCAAGGCGCAGCGGCTGCGCGCTTGGCTGCGGCAACACCGGCCCGATGTGCAGTGGTGGTGCCCACAGCTGCCGCCGTGTCCGCGCGACGCGATGGTCTTGGTGAACGAGGGCATCCGTGGCTGGCCTGCCGACACATCCGCCGTGCTCGGCAGTTCACTCGGCGGCTTCTATGCCACCACTGTCGCTGAAGTCACCGGTTGGCCCGCCGTGCTGATGAATCCAGCGGTGGACCCTGCGCGCGACCTGGCGACTTACGTCGGCGAGCTGAGCGCCTTCCACAACCCGCAAGACACCTTCCTGTTCCGCGCCGAATACCTCGATCAACTTCGCGCGATGACCGTGCCCGCCCTGACCCGGCCCGAACGCTATTTCCCGATCATCGCCAAGGGTGACGAACTGCTCAGCTGGCGCGAGATGAGCGCGCGCTACGCCGGCACGGCCATGCGCCTGATCGACGGCAGCGACCACGCGCTGTCGGACTTTGAAGACCACCTTCCCCACCTGCTGAAATTCCTGAACCTATGCGACTGAAGAACGAGATCTGCATCGTCACCGGCGCAGCGCAAGGCATTGGCGCGGCCACCTGCGCCAAGTTCGCCGCCGAAGGCGCCATCGTCATCGGTTGCGACCGCCGCAGCGAGATGCTGAACGAGGCCTACGAGCGCCACCAGGTCGATGTCGCCGACCGCGTCGCTGTTGACATGATGGTGGCGGCGGTGCTGGCGCGCCACGGCCGCATCGACGTGCTCGTCAACAACGCCGGCAATACCCAAGGACGCGCGCCTCGTGAAGATGACTCTGCAGCAATTCGACGCCGTCATCGACGTCAACCTGCGCGGTGTCTTCCACTGCGCGCAGGCGGTGGCCAACCCGATGATTGAACAGCGCTGCGGCGTGATCCTCAACGCCAACAGCGTGGTCGGCATCTACGGCAACTTCGGCCAGACCAACTACGCGGCGGCCAAGTTCGGCGTCATCGGCTTCACCAAGACCTGGAGCCGCGAACTCGGGCCCAAGGGCATCCGCGTGAATGCGGTGGCACCGGGCTTCGTCAACACACCCATCCTGGCGACGATGCCGGACAAGGTGCTGCAGCACATGAAGGAACAGGTGCCGCTGGGCCGGCTGGCGCAGCCGTAGGAGATCGCCAACGTGTATGCCTTCCTGGCGAGTGATGAAGCGAGCTACATCAACGGCGCGGTGATTGAGGTCAGCGGTGGCATGACGGTTTAAGCGCCTGCTCGCAGACTCATCGTGTTCTGCTACTGGCTATGCATACAGCCGATTCGCCCACTGTCATAGACCTGTTCTGCGGAGCGGGGGGCATTGCCGAAGGTTTTCGTCAAGAGGGCTTCGTCTCTATCGCTGCTTCGGACAACGACCCTGATGCCTGCGCCACGTTCCGTCGCAACTTTCCTGGCGCCGCAGTGATCCACGGGGACATCCGTGACCGCAACATCCAAGCCCAGATTCTGGAAGCGGGAAAGCGGGCGTCAATCGTCGTCGGAGGGCCCCCATGCCAGGCTTTCTCGCAGGTCAGAAACCACACTCGAATCATCGATGACCCGCGAAACTCGCTCTACAAAGAGTTTGTCAACATCGTGGCTAGAGTTCAGCCGCTGGCTTTCGTCATGGAGAACGTCACAGGCATCGATCAAATGGGATTCCGCGAGCAAATTGCTGCAGACCTGGAACTGGCCGGCGAGTACCGCGTCCGCCCGCAGGTCGTTGACGCCGCAGACGTTGGGGCGCCGCAGACCCGAAAGCGCTTGTTGTTTGTGGGTGTCAAGCGGTCCCTCGGTATCGATCCGCCCTGGCTTCAGCACAGCGGTGCCAGCGCATCGCTCGCGCTGACGCGAACGGTGAATCGAGGCAGAACCAAGTACGTCATCGACGCGCAAGGGGACTACATCGCCGGGCAGGTACTGGATCACTTGACAGACCCCGAGGACCTGATGGCAGTTTCGGCAGAGCAAGCACTCTCCGACCTATCTAGCTTGCAACCGGGCAACAGAGAAGATGAATTGCCCTACGCATCCATCGGCGCCCCAAACTCTGCCTATCAGCGCTTGATGCGGGAAGGCGCCGCCGAACTGCTATGCAACGTGCAGGTTCCTCGCTTGCGTGACGACACCGCGACGCGTCTTCGCGCCATCCCGCCGGGTGGCAATCACCGCGATTTGCCAGAGGAATTGACCAAGCGAAACCTCAGTGCCGACAGATGGGGGCCGGAAAACGGCAGCGGTCTGCTGTCCCGACTTCACTTCTACGCGTACCGTCGGCTGCACCCATCCATCTGGTCCTGGACCCTCAACACAAAGGCGGATTGCGTCTATCACTACAAAGAAATTCGAGGCCTGTCCGTTCGTGAGTTTGCTCGGCTCCATTCCTTTCCAGACTGCTTCGTTTTCACGACCGACAAACGCCCCGGATTGCTCCCGGGGCGACACGACGGTGGCTCAGCGCATTCGCGATACAGGCAGGTAGGAAACGCGGTGCCCCCTCTGCTGGCGCGAGCCTGCGCTTTGGCATTGCGGCGATCCGTTTTTTCCGCCTTGGATCAGCCCGTACTCGCAGCCGCCTGAGGGATCTTGATGGCGAAAAGACAGCTTGAAACTGAACTGAACTTGCAAGAAGAACGCGATGCAAGCTCTGCGCAAACCGGGCCCCAGAGCGAATCAGTACCAAGGATCGAGCGTCCGTTTGGCAGTGCAAACCGCCAGCGCTTGATTGCCGAATTCCTGGAAGCGAAAAGCACTTCGGCTTGGCAAGACATCTACCGATTGCTGCTGTGGATCGACAAGACGACCGGGCTTGCACACTGCTACGAGAGCGACAAGTGCCAGCCCGGCAAGCCCTGGTATCCACGATCCCTTCGCTTTCACGAGTGGCTCGCCACAACTCTGCAGACCCCGGCCGCCACCGTGGGGGAACAGATCGATTGGCTGTTTCGCCGAACTGCAGACGACTATGCGCGCGAGAAAGTGGCTCAGTACCAAACCCTGTTGCGGCGAGCCGGTGCGCAGTGGGCGCCGTTCAGCGGACGGGGATTCCCAGAGCCAGGAGACGACCCTGGCATTGCAGAGATCACTCGAGAAGTGCTGGGGCCACATTTGCGTGAAGCCCCTTCCGTTGCTCAATGGCAAGAGCTTTCGCGGCGCATTCGGGAATGGATTGCAGTTGAGAACAAACGCAAGAACCTCGTTGGAGAAGGCTTCGAGGACGTTATCTGCGCGGTGGTCCAACGGTTCGACACCACAGGCGAATTGACTGCCGAGGCTCGCAAGCCCCTGTCTGAAGTTCTTGGGTTCGGAAACTTCCGGGACGGCGACAAGGAGAACAAGGTTGACGCTGTCGTCATCCGAAAGGCAGACCAGCATCGCACTTTGGTCACGGCGAAGTGGAGTATTCGTGCCGACCGCGAACGGCAGTTTCAATCCGACTTCGGTGACTACGTCCGCGCCATGTCAGGCAACAACCCATTTGACTATGTGCTCTTGACAAACGAGTTTGACCCCGCCAGGTTGCAGAGGGCAGCAGAGAGCATGGCCGGCAACAGCCGGATGTTCGCCACCGTGGTGCATATCGCGCCCGATGCCTTGCGAGCCGTTTACGGGGGCACAACCGGAGGCCCGAATGCGCGTGGTTTAGGGCCACATCGACCGGGGCAGGATCATTGGTGTTGGGGATTGGATCAATGGCATGGCCCGCGCGGGGGGCGCTGCCTAGCGACGGCTTGCAACATTTTTTTCAGCTGACACCCGCCCGGTAGCCTCCCACCGCCAGCGGCGACAATCCAGCCGATGTATGCACTCTTCGATGACGCCGGAAAATTCCACGCCGGCCGTGTGATGTCTGAGGCCGACAGCTCCGTGCAGGTGGAGCTGGACTCGGGCAAGCGCGTGAAGGTCAAGGCAGCCAACGTGATGTTGCGCTTCGACAAGCCCGCGCCGGCCGAGCTGATGGCACAGGCGCAGGCCCTGGCGGCAGAAATTGACCTCGACCTGGCCTGGGAATTTGCGCCCGACAGCGACTTCAGCTTTGCCGACCTGGCGCGCGAGTACTTCAACGCCAAGGCCGGCCCCGAGCAGCAGGCTGCCGCGCTGCTGTGCCTGTTCGACGCGCCGCACTACTTCCGCCGCCTCGGCAAGGGCCTGTTCAAGAAGGCGCCTGAAGAGATCGTGAAGGCTGCCCTGCTGGGCATCGAGCGCAAGAAGCTGGTCAGCGCGCAGATCGAGGCCTGGGCCACCGAACTGGTGCAGGGCCAGTGCCCGCCCGCCGTGCGCGAACAGCTCTACCGCATCCTCTTCAAGCCCGACAAGAACGGCCCCGAGTACAAGGCCGTGGTCGAGGCCGCCAAGCGCGCGCAGAAGGCGCCGCTGGACCTGCTGACCGCCGCTGGCGCCATCGAAAGCCCGTACCAGTTTCACTGGCGGCGTTTCCTGTTCGACCAGTTCCCGAAAGGCCACGCCTTCCCCGGGCTCGGCGTGCCGCTGCTCAAGGACGAGTTGCCGACCGCCACCGTGCAGGCCTTCTCGATCGACGATTCGGCCACCACCGAGATCGACGATGCGCTGTCGGTGCAGGGCCTGGGCACGGGCACCGTGGTCTTCGGCGTACACATCGCCGCGCCCGGGCTGGCGATCGCGCCCGACTCGCCGCTGGACAAGGTGGCGCGGGACCGCTTGTCCACCGTCTATATGCCGGGCTGGAAGATCACGATGCTGCCCGACGACGTGGTGCAGGCCTACACGCTGGCGGCGGGCCGCGACTGCCCTGCCGTCAGCCTGTACCTGACGCTGGACGAAGCGACGCTCGAAGTCCGCAGCCATGAGACGAAGCTGGAACGGGTGCCGATCGCCGCCAACCTGCGCCACGATCAGCTCGACGCCGTCGTCACCGAGTCCACGCTCACCGGCGAGGCCACGGCCGACTACGCCTTCGCGCCCGAACTGGCCTTCGCCTTCCGCCTGGCGCGCGCGCTGAAAGGCCGGCGCGAGGTGGTGCGCGGCAAGCCCGAAACCTTCAACCGGCCCGACTACAACTTCAAACTCGTCAGCAGCGAACCGCGCAGCGAGCCCAGAGCCGAACCCATTGGCAATGAGCCGGTGCAGATCAGCACGCGCCAACGCGGCGCGCCGCTGGACCTGATCGTGGCCGAGGCCATGATCCTGGCCAACAGCACCTGGGGCGGCTGGCTGGCTGAACACGGCGTGCCGGCCATCTACCGCAGCCAGCAGAGCATGCTGCCGGGCGTGAAGGTGAAGATGGGCACCCGGCCCGCGCCGCATGCCGGCATGGGCGTGGCGCAGTACGCCTGGAGCACCTCACCATTGCGCCGTTATGTCGATCTGGCCAATCAGTGGCAGATCATCGCCTGCGCGCGACATGGCCGCACGGCCGCGCTGGCCGCACCGTTCAAGCCGAAGGACACCGCGCTGTTCGCGGTGATCTCGGCCTTTGATGCCGCCTATGCCGCCTACAACGGCTTCCAGCAGGGCATCGAGCGCTACTGGACGCTGCGCTGGCTGGCGCAGCACGAAGTCGCCGAGCTTGAAGCGTCGGTGATGAAGGAAGGCCTGGTGCGCGCCGAGACGCTGCCGCTGGTGTTTCGCGTCGCCGGCACCGACAGCCTGCCGCGCGGCAGCCGCGTGCGTGTGCGCATCACCGGCATGGACTTGCTGACGCTGGAACTGCACGCCACGCTGGCGGCGCGGCTGGATGTGGCCGCAGCGGTGGACGCCGCCGAGGAAGACGACACCGAGCCTGTGGGCGCGCTGCAACTGGCCATCGACATGGGCGACGGCGAAGCAAAAGCCACGGAAGCCCCCACCACCGAAGCGTCCGAAATCCGCTGAGCCCATGCGTTGGCGCGACCTGTCCACGCTGCAATGGGCGCTGATCGCGTCGGTGGCGGTACACGGTGCGCTGCTGACAGTGCGTTTCGTGGACCCCGAGTCCATCACCCGCGTCTTTCGCGACATGCCGCTGGACGTGATCCTGGTCAATTCGCGCAGCAATGAAGCGCCCACCAAAGCGCAGGCCATCGCGCAGGCCAACCTGGCCGGCGGCGGCGAGGCTGAAAAGGGCCGCGCCACGTCGCCGCTGCCGATGGCGCCGACCATGCAGATCGGCGACGCCCCCGACGAAGCGCGCCGCCGCATCGACCAGCTGCAGCAGGAACAGCAGCAATTGCTGGCGCAGATACGGCGCGAGGTGGCCAGCCTGCCGCCGCCCGACCCGCGGCGCGAGGGCGGCTCGGCGCAAGAGCGCGACCAGGACGAACGCCGGCGCCAACTGCTGCGCCTCTTGGCCGAGATCGAAAAGCGCGTCAACGATGAAAACGCGCGCCCGAAGAAGCGCTACATCAGCCCGGCCACGCGCGAAGAGGCCTACGCGCTGTACTACGACTCGCTGCGCCGACGCATCGAAGACCGCGGCACGCGCGACTTTCCGGAACACAACGGCCGCAAGCTCTATGGTGAGCTGACCATGAACGTCACCATCGACACGCTCGGCCGCGTGGTGGACGCGGAGATCGTGCGCGCGTCCAGAAACAAGCGGATGGACCAGCAGGCGGTGGCCATCGTGCGCGCGGCATCGCCCTTTGGCAATTTCACGGCGGCCATGCGCGCGCAGACCGACCAGATCGTCGTCACCTCGCGCTTCCGCTTCACGCGCGAAGACGGGCTGGAAACGCAGTTGCAGTCCCGATGAACTGTCGCCATGCAGCCTGACCACCACCTCGACCGTTATGCCGTGCTCGGCAACCCCGTGGCCCACAGCCGCAGTCCTTTCATCCACGCCCTGTTTGCACAACAGACCGGTCAAGCCGTGGCCTATGAACGGGTGCTGTGCCCGATGAACGGTTTTGCCGCCAGCGTGCGCGACTTCGCGGCCCAGGGCGGGCGCGGCTGCAACGTCACTGTGCCCTTCAAGTTCGACGCGCCCGCGCTGGCCGCACACGTCACCGAACGCGCGCTGCTCGCCGGTGCCGCCAATGTGTTGCGGCTGGACACCGGCGGCTGGTGGGCCGACAACAGCGACGGCGTCGGCCTGGTGCGCGACATCGAAGGCGGTGCCGGTGTCGCGCTGGCCGGCAAACGCGTGCTGCTGGTCGGTGCAGGCGGCGCCAGCGCCGGTGCGCTGGGGCCGCTGTTGCAAGCACGGCCGTCGCATGTGGTGGTGGCCAACCGCACTGTCGCCAAGGCGCAGCCTCTGGTGGACCGGCATGTTGCGGTCGCCGACACGCACGGCGTGCGCCTGGTGGCAGCGGGCCTGGCGGACGCGGGCGAAGCCTTCGACGTGGTGCTCAACGCCAGCGCCAGCAGCCTGCAAGGTGCCGCCGTGCCCGTGCATCCGCGCGTGCTGGCGCCCGGCGCACTGGCGCTGGACCTGATGTACGGCCCGGCCGCCCGGCCCTTCCTGGACTGGGCAAGTGACGCCGGCGCGGTGCCGCGCGACGGCCTGGGCATGCTGGTGGAGCAAGCGGCTGAGGCCTTCCACTTCTGGCGCGGTGTGCGCCCGCTCACCGCGCCGGTGCTGGTGGCACTGCGGGCTGCGCTGCGGGCTGACAGGGAGGCCGGCCGATGAAGGCGCACCCGGCCTGGCGGCAGAAGACTCTGCAAAACTCGCTGCGTGCCGTGCTGCTGCTGCTGCTGTGTACGCTGGCGCTGCAGCTCGTGTTCGTCGCGCGCATCGCGCTCATGAGCGTGCTCGACCCGCAGTCCACCACCTTCCAGCGCAGCGAGGCCTGGCGGCTGCTGGTGCAAAAGCAGCAGATCGTTTGGTCGCAGGAGTGGGTGGCCAACGAGCGCATCGCGGCCCACCTGAAGCGCGCCGTCATCGCCAGCGAAGACGCCGGGTTTGCAGAACACGGCGGTGTGGACTGGAACGCCATCGAAAAGGCCTGGGGACGCAACCAGAAGGCCGCCGAACGCATCGAACGCCGCGCTGCCAAGGCATCGGCGCTGCAAAAACCGGCGGTGGCCAAGGTCGTGGGCGGCTCCACCATCAGCCAGCAACTGGCGAAGAACCTGTTCCTGTCGGGCGAGCGCACGGTCCTGCGCAAGACGCAGGAACTGCTGCTGACATTGACACTGGAGGCCCTCTTGAGCAAGCAGCGCATCCTGGAGATCTACCTCAACAATGTGGAATGGGGCGAAGGCGTATTCGGCGTGCAGGCGGCGTCGCGCCACTACTTCCATGTTGACGCCCTCAAGCTCGGACCCGAACAGGCAGCGCGGCTGGCCGTGATGCTGCCCGCGCCCAAGCGCTTCGAGCAGCGGCCTGGCTCAGCCTATGTGGTGGGCCGTGCGGCCACCATCGTCGCGCGCATGGGCGCGGTGGTCTTGCCATGAGTGGTGCCGAAGAGATTGCAGCCGTGGCCGCCCGCCTGGTGGTTGACGAAGGCATGGAGTACGCCGCTGCCAAACGCAAGGCAGCACGCGATTTCGGCGCGCGCGCTGAGCTGCCCAGCAACGAACAGCTGGAAGACGCCGTGCGCGAGCACATCGACATCTTCTGCGCCGACACCCAGCCTGCCGAGTTGCACGCGCTGCGCGAGGTGGCGCTGCGCTGGATGCACCGCCTGGCCGACTACCGCCCGCACCTGTCGGGCGCGGCCTGGCGCGGCACCGCCACGCGGTTGTCGTCGGTGCATGTGGACCTGTACTGCGACGACCCGAAGGCGGCCGAAATCACGCTCATCAACGCGGGTGTGAACTACGACGTCGGCAGCCTGAACCGCCCCGGGCGCGAACCGCTGTGTGTGCTGACGCTCAGCTCCAAAAGTGCCGCGCTGGGCGAGCCCGTCACCTTGCACCTGATGCTGCACGACGCCGACGACCAGCGCGGCGCGCTCAAGCCCGACGCGCGCGGCCGCAGTTGGCGCGGCGACCTGGCTGCCGTGCAGCGGCTGCTGGCGGGCGCGGCATGAAGCGCCGCGCGTGGCTGCTGGGTGGCACTGGCGCGGCGGCTGCTGCGGCGGGTCTGGCCTGGCAACGCTGGCGCGAAGACACTTCGGCTGCGGCAGCGGCAGCCGCAGCCACCCTCACGCCAGCCGCTGCCAACCTGTGGCAGATGAGCTTCGAAAGACCCGAAGGCGGCACCCTGGCCATGGCCAGTCTGCGCGGGCAGCCGCTGCTGCTCAACTTCTGGGGCACCTGGTGTCCGCCCTGTGTCAAAGAAATGCCCGAGCTTGACCTGTTCTCGAAGCAGTTTGCGCCGCAAGGGTGGCGTGTCGTGGGCCTGGCAGTGGACAACCCGAAGGCGGTGCGCGAGTTCCTGGCCCGCACGCCGGTCAGCTATGCCATCGGCCTGGCCGGCTTTGAAGGATCAGAGCTGTCGCGCACGCTCGGCAACGAACAGGCCGGGCTGCCGTACACGCTGGCTTTCGGCCGCGACGGCCAGGTCCTGCAGCGCAAGGCGGGAGCTACCAGCCTGGCTGAGCTGACACGCTGGGCGCAGTTGCGATAAGCCCTATGGACAGGCTCGCAATATCCTCGCGAATTCAGCGTCATTTCAGGGCCTCACGGCCAATCTGCCTTCAGCGGCTGCCAGCAGTCTTGAACGGCCCGCAAAAAGCGTAAAGTCGCGCCTCTTCCCAATCGTTGCCGTCTGTAAGCATGCGCATTCTTGTACTCCACGGACCCAACCTGAACCTGCTGGGCAGCCGCGAACCGCAGGTCTATGGCCACGACACTTTGGCGCAAATCGACGCCGATCTGGCGCGCATCGCCACCGATGCCGGCGCCACGCTGCACAGCCAGCAAAGCAACCACGAAGGCGTGCTGATCGACCGCATCCACCAAACAAGGCTGGACGGTACGCACTTCATCATCATCAACCCGGGCGGCCTGACCCACACCAGCGTGGCACTGCGCGACGCGCTGGCCGGTGTGGCGCTGCCCTTCATCGAAGTACACCTCTCCAACGTACACAGGCGCGAGGCCTTTCGCCACCACTCCTACCTGTCTGAAATTGCGACTGGCGTGATCGTGGGCCTGGGCGCGAACGGCTACCGGCTGGCGCTGGCGCACGCACTGAGCTTGCGCGCGGCAGCCGGCACGTAGCCGTCTCGCCGGCAGCGCCGGCCGATGCTGCAAGTTGACCCTGTGGCCCGCTGAATGGGCCCGTGAAACCGAGGACTCTTCCAAGATGGACCTGCGAAAACTCAAGACACTGATTGACCTGGTGTCTGAATCGAATATCTCCGAGCTTGAAATCACCGAAGCCGAAGGCAAGGTGCGCATCGTCAAGGCGACGCAGGCCGCGCCGATGATGCCGGCGGCTGCGCCAGTGGCGCCACCCGCGCCGGTTACCGCAGCGTCGCTGGCAGCGGCTTCGGCCGCTGCGGCGGTGGCGGCCGAAGAGGCGGCCGAGGCCGAAGGCAAGATCATCAAGTCACCCATGGTCGGCACCTTCTACCGCGCTGCCAGCCCGGGTGCGAAAGCGTTTGCCGAGATCGGCGACGCCGTCAAGGTGGGCCAGCCGGTGTGCATCATCGAAGCCATGAAAATCATGAACGAGATCGAGGCCGACTGCGACGGCAAGGTACTGCGCATCCTGTGCGAAAACGGCCAGGCCGTTGAATTCGGGCAGCCGCTGTTCATCGTCGAATAGGGCGCCTTGTGTTCAAGAAAATTCTCATTGCCAATCGAGGCGACAACGCCGCAGGCGTTGCGGCGAAGCCAAATTGCGCTGGCGTGCGCAGCACGCTGAGGGCGTTTTCGCCGAGGCACCATGTTTAAGAAGATCCTGATTGCAAATCGAGGCGAAATCGCCCTCCGCATCCAGCGCGCCTGCCGCGAAATGGGCATCAAGTCGGTGGTCGTCTATTCCGAAGCCGACCGCGAAGCCAAGTATGTGAAGCTGGCCGACGAAGCGGTGTGCATCGGGCCGGCGGCTTCTGCGCTGAGCTACCTCAACATGCCGGCCATCATCTCGACCGCCGAGGTGACCGACGCCGAAGCCATCCACCCCGGCTACGGTTTCCTGAGTGAAAACGCCGACTTCGCCGAGCGCGTGGAACGCAGCGGCTTTGTCTTCATCGGCCCCACGCCCGACGCCATCCGCCTGATGGGCGACAAGGTGTCGGCCAAGCAGGCCATGATCAAGAGCGGCGTGCCCTGCGTGCCCGGCAGCGAAAGCGCGCTGCCCGACGACCCGAAGGAAAGCATCCGCCAGGCACGCGCCATCGGCTACCCCGTCATCATCAAGGCCGCCGGCGGTGGCGGCGGGCGCGGCATGCGCGTGGTACACACCGAAGCCGCGCTCACCCACGCCGTGCAGACCACGCGCGCCGAGGCCGGTGCCGCTTTCGGCAACTCGGCCGTGTACATGGAAAAGTTTCTCGAGCATCCGCGCCATATCGAAATCCAGGTGCTGGCCGACAGCTTCAGGAACGCGGTCTGGCTGGGCGAACGCGACTGCTCGATGCAGCGCCGGCACCAGAAGATCATCGAAGAAGCGCCGGCACCGGGCATCCCGCGGCGCGTGATTGAAAAGATCGGTGAACGCTGCGCCGCAGCCTGCAAAAAAATCGGCTACCGCGGTGCCGGCACCTTCGAGTTCCTGTTCGAAAACGGCGAGTTCTTTTTCATCGAGATGAACACCCGCGTGCAGGTTGAACACCCGGTGACGGAGATGGTGACCGGCATCGACATCGTGCAGATGCAGATCCGCGTCGCGGCCGGTGAAAAGCTGCCCTTCGTGCAGCGCAACATCGAGATGCGCGGCCACGCCATCGAATGCCGCATCAATGCCGAAGACCCCTACAAGTTCACGCCGTCACCGGGCCGCATCTCGCTGTGGCACGCGCCGGGCGGGCCGGGCGTGCGCGTGGATTCGCACATCTACACCAACTACTTCGTGCCGCCGAACTACGACTCGATGATCGGCAAGATCATCTGCCACGGCGACACCCGCGAACAGGCGCTGGCGCGCATGCGCACCGCGCTGTCTGAAACCGTGGTCGAGGGCATCCAGACCAACATCCCGCTGCACCGCGAGCTGATGGTTGACGCCAAGTTCATCGAAGGTGGCACGACGATCCACTACCTCGAAGCCTGGCTCGGCCAACATCGACGTTAGGCAGCCCGGCATCCCATGCATGAACTGGCATTGAGCGCGCCGCAGGCTCTGGTGGAGCCGGTGTCCGATGTGCTCATGGAAGAGCTGGGCGCGCTGTCGGTGTCGGTGGAAGACGCCGACGCTGGCACCGCTGGCGAGAGCGCGCTGTTCGGCGAACCCGGCCTGCCGGCACCGGCGGCAGGCTGGAATCACTCCCTGCTGAAAGCGCTGTTCGACAGCGCCGACGCGGCAGAGCGCGCCGCCACGCTGCTGCTGGCGCAGGACTGGGCGCTGGGCCTGCAGGTGCAGGCACTGACTGAGGTGCCCGAGCAGGACTGGGTGCGCATCACACAGAGCCAGTTTGCGCCAGTCGCCATCACGCCCGAGTTCTGGGTTGTGCCCAGCTGGCACGAGCCACCGGCTGCGGCGCGGCACGTCATCCGGCTCGACCCGGGCCTGGCCTTTGGCACAGGCACCCATCCCACCACGCGCATGTGCCTGCGCTGGCTGGCGCGGCAGCACGCGGCTGTGGACTTGAAGCGGGTGCTGGACTACGGCTGCGGCTCGGGCATCCTGGCCATTGGCGCGGCGCTGATGGGCGCAGCGCAGATCGACGCCGTCGATATCGACCCCACCGCCGTGCGCGCCACGATTGAGAACGCAGCGCACAACGGCGTGCGGCTCAGCGCCGGCCTGCCCGGGCAGGCGCAGGGCGCTTACGGCGTGGTGCTGGCCAACATCCTGGCCACGCCCCTGAAGCTGCTGGCGCCGCTGTTGGCGGGTCATGTGCAGCCGGGCGGCTGGCTGGTGCTGGCGGGCATCCAGGAACGCCAGGCCGAAGACATCAGCGCGGCCTACGCGCCGTGGTTGCAGGTGGCGGTGGCCGACAGCGAAGAGGGCTGGATTCTGATGTGCGGCCAGCGCGCGGCCACGCCATGAAAGACAGTCGCTGATGGCCACCGGCCTGGCCACCCGCTGCAGCGCCTGCGGCACCGTCTTCCGCGTCGTGCCCGACCAGTTGCGCGTGTCCGAAGGCTGGGTGCGCTGCGGGCGCTGCGCCGAAGTCTTCAACGCGCTCGAAGGCCTGGTGGACCTGGAAACCGGCCTGCCCAACCCCAGCGCTGGCGCCGGGCTCGCGCCTGCCGTCGGCAGTCAGACGGAAGCGGACTACGACTACGCCCATCCGGCTGCGCGACCCGGCGCGCGTGCGCTGCCAGTGCCGCCATCAGCGCCGCCACCAGCGCCAGCGCCGGCCGCAGCAGCCCACGCCGTGCCTGACGATGACAGCGACGCCGAGACGGAACGGCGGCCCGAATTCAGCACCGAGATCTCCGCCGAAGAGCGCGCCCAGGCCGCCGCCAAACCCTCCTTCGTCGCCAGCGCCGACCGCGCTGCGATGTGGCGCCGGCCGCAGGTGCGCGTGGGCCTGCTGCTGCTGGGCCTGCTGGCACTGCTGGGCCTGGCGGCCCAGGTCAGCCACGAGTACCGCAACCTGCTGGCCGCCGCCTGGCCCGCGTCCAGGCCCTGGCTGGAGCAGGCCTGCCTGCCACTCGGCTGCAAGGTGGAAGCCGCGCATGCCATCGAAAACCTGGCCGTGGAAAGCAGTGGCCTGGTGCGGGTGGAGAAGTCAAACCTGTACCGTCTTCAGGTGGCTTTGCGCAACCGTGCCGGCATCGACCTGGCCGTGCCCGCGCTGGATGTCACGTTGACCGACAGCCAGGGCGCGCTGATCGCACGCAAGGTGCTGCGCGTGGTCGATCTGGGCGCGCCGCAGGCCACAATCGGCGCCGGCCGTGAGTTGAACCTGCAAGCCACGCTGCAGGCTGCTGCAACCGCTGCAACCAATGCCACTGGCGGCAGCGACGCGGCGGTGCAGCCGATCGCCGGCTACACGATCGAACTGTTTTACCCCTGACATACCCCTGATCCACCCCTGACACAGCCCCGGCGACGCCCGTCGCCGAAGAACCCCACGGAGTTGCCATGCCCGCGCTGATTTGCGGTTCCCTCGCCTACGACACCATCACCACTTTCCCGGGGCGCTTTGCCGACCAGATCATGCCCGAGCAGGTACACATCCTGAACGTCAGCTTCCTGGTGCCCACGCTGCGACGCGAATTCGGTGGCTGCGCCGGCAACATCGCCTACACGCTGCAACTGCTGGGCGGTGAGCCGGTGGTGATGGCAGCGCTGGGCAGCGACGGCAGCGACTACCTGGCGCGCTTCAAGGCGATGGGGCTGGACGTGGCCAATGTGCGCTTCGACGAAGAGCTGCACACCGCGCAGGCGATCATCATCACCGACCGCGACAACAACCAGATCACCGCCTTCCACCCCGGCGCGATGAGCAACGCGCACCTGATCCCGGCGCCGACGCGGCGCGATCTGAAGATCGGCATCATCGCGCCCGACGGCCGCGAAGCCATGCAGGCGCGGGCGCGGCAGATGCATGCGGCCGGCATCCCCTTCGTCTTCGACCCCGGCCAGCAACTGCCGCAGTTCGACGGCCCCGAGCTGCAGGAATTCGTCAAGCTGGCGACCTGGGTCGCGGTGAATGACTACGAAGGACGCATGCTGTGCGACCGCACCGGGCAGACGCTGGAATCGATGTCGCGCTCGCACCTCAAAGGCGTGATCGTGACGCTGGCTGCTGCGGGCTGCGAGCTGTGGGTGCAGGGCCAGCGCAGCGCCGTGGCGGGCGTGAAAGCCGCCGATGTGATTGACCCGACCGGCTGCGGCGACGCCTTCCGCGGCGCGCTGCTCTATGGCCTGGAAATGGGCTGGAGCCTGGAGCGCAGCGTCGCACTCGGCAACCGCCTGGGCGCACTCAAGATCGCGCAGCGCGGGCCGCAGCACCATGGGTTGGACGACGCGGTGCGCGCCGAACTGGCGCGCTGAAACCGCAGCCGGCCGGGCGGCCGGCGTCTGTTTGAGTTACTGAACCACTTGCGCCAGCTTTCCGCTGGCATAGAGACCGGCCACCACCGACAACCCCATCGGCTTGATCTTGGCCGCCTGGCCCTCACAGCCAAACTCCAGATAGCGCTGCCTGCAGATTTGTTTGGCCGCTTCACGCGCTGGCTTCAGGTAGTCGCGCGGGTCGAACTTGTCGGGGTTTTCGACCAGGTACTTGCGAATGGCGGCGGTCATGGCCAGGCGCACATCGGTGTCGATGTTGATCTTGCGCACGCCGTACTTGATGGCTTCCTGGATCTCGCTCACCGGCACGCCGTAGGTCTCTTTCATCTGCCCACCGTGGGCGCGGATGATGGCCAGCAAATCCTGCGGCACGCTGGAACTGCCGTGCATCACGAGGTGCGTGTTCGGAATCCTGCGGTTGATTTCCTTGATGCGGTCGATCGCCAGAATGTCGCCTGTCGGCTTGCGGCTGAACTTGTAGGCGCCGTGGCTGGTGCCGATGGCGATGGCCAGCGCGTCAAGCTGCGTGCGCTTGACGAAATCGGCGGCCTGCTCGGGGTCGGTCAGCAGCTGTTCGCGCGTCATCGTGCTTTCGGTGCCGTGGCCGTCTTCCTTGTCGCCCCGCATGGTTTCCAGGCTTCCCAGGCAACCGAGCTCGCCTTCCACCGTCACGCCCAGCACGTGCGCCATGTCCACCACCTTGCGCGTGACAGCGACGTTGTAGTCGTAGCTGGCAATGCTCTTGCCGTCGGCTTCCAGGCTGCCGTCCATCATCACCGAGCTGAAGCCCAGGTTGATGGCGCCCTGGCACACGTCAGGGCTCTGGCCATGGTCCTGGTGCATCACCAGCGGCACC